>DBWE01000046.1:5572-7287 GCA_002308315.1 Clostridiales bacterium UBA1246
TTTTCGGTGGCGGCGGGGATAGAGGACCCGCAGCTCGCCGCGCTGGACGTAAGCATCGGATAGGGATGAGAAATATGGATAAAGAAACGCTGGTAAAATCGATCATAGAGCTTGAATGGCCGATGTTCCGGGACGTCAACGGAGACGAAAGGGCGGACTGCCAGGAAAATGAGCCCATGTTCGTGAAGATGCGCAGCGCGCAGTTTTCGGTATGGGACGAGCAGACGCTGCTCAGCTACAGAGACGATCTTATCGCGGCGAAAAAAGCGGGAAGGAACCTCCTCAGGGACAAATACATCAATATGATGGCCTCGACGGACCCGGAACTCTATGCGAGGATGAAAAGAGAACTGCCCGAGCCGGGCGAAAAGAAGCTCGAGCTTACCGAGAGCATATGGCGTATACTGCTCCGGCAGACGGTCCTGCTCCGCAGCCGCTATCCGGAGGTCGGCAGACTGGGGCGTCCGCTGCTCGCCTCGGACGAACGGGACGGCTGGGCCTCCGTGGAGACCTATGAAAAGGGCGAGCTGCTCACCTATTCCGAAAAGACGCTGGCCCTTCTGCTGCAGTGCATACGCGGCATGGAGGCGGAAGGCGTATCCTTTGCCGAGCGCGTACAGGAAAACGGAGTGATGAGCGAGGGCTACGCCTCTTTGGAGGAGGCGGAGAGGGACGCCGCCCGGCGCAGACGGCCGTAGGCCCGACGTGTTGACAGGAGATGTGCATTGAGTTATAATTCCAACGCGGCGATGCGTATTTTCGGCTGCGGAAATGAAGATCCGCCGGGGCTTCGACGGATCTTCCTTCCGCTTTCATATATGCCGCGGTAAGGGAGAAGAACACGTATAATGAGGATAAAAATAAGCTCGGACAGCACCTGCGACCTTCCCGCAGAGATCACCGAAAAAAACGACATAAGCATAGTTCCCCTGTATCTTGTCTGCAAAAGAGGCACGATGCGCGACGGAGTGGACATCACCCCGGACGAGCTGTATGCCATAACGGAAGAAGAAGGACAGATCTGCTCTACGGCCGCGGTGAACGTACAGGAATACACGGATTATTTCACCGAATATCTCAAAGATTATGACGCCGTCATACATTTCACCATCAGCAGCAGCATGTCCAGCTGCTGTCAGAACGCGATGACCGCGGCGGAATCGCTGGAAAACGTTTACGTCATAGACAGCAAAAGCCTCTCTACCGGCATAGCTCATCTCGTGCTTGACGCGGCGCAGCTTGCCCGGGAGGGAACGGCTCCCGATAAGATAAAGGAGATACTCGAGCTCCGCCGCGAAAAGCTCGACGTCAGCTTTGTCCTCAGCACGCTGGAATACATGCGCATGGGCGGACGCTGCTCGTCCGTGGCCGCTTTCGGAGCGAACCTTCTCGGCATCAAGCCGGAGATCGAGGTGCGCGACGGGGTCATGGGCGTAGGGAAAAAATACCGCGGCCCTCTTGACAAGAGCCTGGTGAAATACGTCAGGGAAAAGCTTGCCGACGCCGGGAGCGTAGATCCGCGCAGGATATTCATTACCGATTCCGGCGTGGATGAAAAGACCTGGCGGCTGGTGGAGGCGACGCTGAGAGAGTGCGTTCCTTTCGAGGAGATAATACATACCCGCGCCGGCTGCACCATCTCGGGACACTGCGGCCCGGGCTGCCTCGGGATACTGTTCTACAGAAAATAAAAGACCGGATATAATTCTGCCCGC
>DBWE01000121.1 GCA_002308315.1 Clostridiales bacterium UBA1246
CGGCTGTTTTGGACGGATGACCGCTCAGGGTACCTCCGGGAGAAAAATGTCTCCGTCGTCATTCGTATGACCGTGGGGTTTTTCGTAATCGCCCGGCTCTTCCTCCGATGTCCCGGACTCGGGGCCGTCTTCTTCGTCCGGCGTCTCTCCGTCCGCGGGGGTATCGGACTCGGGGCCGTCTTCACTCTCCGGCGTCCCGCCGTCCGTTGAAGACGCGGACCCGGAGCCGCCGGAGGGCCTTGAAGAAGATGAGCCGCCCCCGCCGCCCGGCGCCGAGGCGCTGCCGGCGTGTTCCGCGGAAGACGCCGGATTTTCCGCGTCCCCGCCGGAAGCGTTCTTTTCCTTTTCCGCCTTTACCGTGTTGCGGCTCAGAAGCGCCGCCTGCATACGGGTAACGGGCGCGGAGCTCTCCATGGACGGATCGCCCTCATAGAGCTTTGCGGCCTTTGCGTCCTCCCGCACGGCCTTGTACCAGTCCGGGCCGATATACAGCTGCACATTCCGGGCAAGCCCGAGAGCGCACAGAAGCATTTTGGCATACTGGTCGCCGGTCAGGGTATCGGTCGGGCCGAAATTCCCGTTTCCGTAGCCGTGCAGTATTTCATGCTCCGCGCACCACGCGATGTAAGGCGCTGACCAGCGCTCGGCCGGGACGTCGTCAAAAGGCGCCTTGTCGCAGACGAGCGTCTCCGCTTCGGGCTTGCCGAGACAGAGATACGTGATGATCTTGGCGCCCTCTTCCCTTGAAAGCGTTGCCTCCGGGCGGAAGCTGCCGTCCGGATAACCCTCCAGCACGCCCGCCTCCGCCATCTCATCCACAGCCTCGCTATAAGCGGCGCCGATCTTATCCGCGTCGGAAAAGCCTTCGGCAAGGACCGCAGAGCACATGAAGCTCAATGTCATGATAAGACACGGAATTATAATGGACAGCGATCTTTTTATCTTCATAAAATACGTCTCCGCCGGCCGTAAGGGACGGCTCCGCACCGCGGAGCGGGATAGCTCTTACGACCCTGCTCCGCATTTTATCGGACCTCCCGGCGCTGCCGCGGGATCACCCCTCCTCGCCGGTCTCGACATCTTCACCGCTGGTGGTTATGACGTCTTCATTGTAAAACACTATAACTTCCATTTCAAGCGTTTCATACTTTTCCATATCCGTACAATTACTCCTGTTTTGATTTTACTGTGATTTTTTGAAGGTGATCGTCGCGTCATAGTAACTGTAAATAGCCGCCGCGCAGTTTTTGTTGACCGCTGTGTTTGAGGGATTGTTCAGGCAGGCATACACATAGGACATGGCCGATATGCCGACCGTGGATGTCCCGTGATCGGTCGTGATCTCCACCACGTAGGTATCTCCCAGCTTATGCGCCGAGATCCCGGGAATGGTGATGCGGTACCGCCCGTCGGTGCGAAGCTCGGCCTGTGTCGCCTTGCCGCCGACCGTGGCGTAAAAGCCGCCGTCATAACCCTCGGCCATTCTGACGTACAGATAGATCGAGGTGTTTGAATCCAGCGCCAGGGAGAAGGTGACTTTCTCAATGTCATCCGTGACCAGCGTTTTGGATATCTCGTATGGCTGCACTGCGGTCTTTATTGCGTCCGTATCGTAGGATCCGGTATAGGGATCGGCCAGCAGAGCGTACTTTTCGCCGAGCTTCCAGCCCCTCAGCCCGGACAGATAGAGCTGGGAATAGTGACCGTAATCCTTAATGGCCTTGATCAGCGCCAGCTCATCCTCGGATACCTCCGGGTTGGAGATGCGGGCGTTGATATACTGCTCGACCGAATAGGTCTTGGTCCGGGTGTATTCCGTCCCGCCCGCGCTGTAATGATAGACGGCCGTGATTTCGTCCGCCATCTGGACCGCGTTGACAAAGCAGGTGAAGCCGTAATACTTCCCGCTGCTGTTCAGGAATGTCGGATCGTAGTCGGCGCGGAACTCCTCTTCGGAAGTGCCGACGGTGAAGGTCATGTAGCTCAGTTCCCGCTGATCTTCGGTGAGGCCGGACAGATCCAGATAGAAGTTCACGCCGATCTCGCCGGAAAGACGCAGGGACTGCAGCTTGAACGCAGGCTTCATATGCTCGTCAAAAACGGCTGTGTATGACGTGTCTCCGTCGGCGGGAGCGGGCTCGGGCGACCACCCCGCGAAGCTGTACATCGCTTCGTTCGTGCTCGCTTTCGCCGGAGTCCTGCCGGGATAGACCGGGATCTCGTTCTCTGCGGTATCCGCCTGCGCAAGCTCGCCGCCGTCCTCATCAAGGAAGGTGACCGTATAAACGGTGACGGAGCTCTTGGGCACCAGCTGCGCCTCGCCGTTTGCCGCGGTTGTGACTATTAAGTCGTCGTCGCTGCTGTAAAAGCGTCCTGCCGCTCCGGACAGTCCCTCCGTGAAGACGCCGCCGACGCGGACGATGCGTCCTTCCGAATTATCCCATCCGTCTATTCCGATGCTGCAGCTTTCGTCCGGCGTGCCTTCGGAGGCGATCACGGACCCTTCGAGGAGTACGATGTCTCCGCCCGTGTTGCCGGCGATGCAGCCGCCGTATACCGTCATGGCGCCGCAGCTGTATACGCCTCCGCCGCTGGCAGCGCCGCCGCCGGCCGCCGAAGCGGTATTGTTTTCTATTACGCCGCCGCTGATCACAAAGGAGCTGCCATCATTTACGAACACGCCGCCGCCTGCGCTGTAATATTCGCTGCCCTGTACGGTGTTGTTGCGGATCGCGCCTCCGCTCATGGTGAACGTGCCTTTTTCCGCGTTCACGCCCGCTCCGGAAATAAGTTCGTCCGTGAGCACGGCGGAAAGAACGTTGTTTTCTATCGCTCCGCCGTACATGTTGAACGTGCCTTCGTAGACGCCCCCGTCAATGCCGTCGTAGTCGATATAGCCGAGCATTACGCCGCAGCCGTTTGTTCCCTCGGCGCCGCTGACAGTGCCGCCGTACATATTGAACTCGGCGTCTTTGACGAAAATGATGCCGCGATGCATTCTGCATCCGTCGTCGATACTGACGCCGCCGCCGTAAAGATTCAGAACGGCGTTCCCACGGACGCAGATGACAGCGTCTTTGCCGTTGCCGCCGCCGTACTCGGCGCCTATGACGGAACCGAGCCCGGTTTCGTCATATATATTGAGCTCGGCGCCCTCGCGCACGTCGATGAACGTCTGCAAGCCGGTATCGCGGACGGTATGTCCGTTCAGGCACAGAGAGGTATCGTCGTTGACATACCACGAAGAGTCCGTCGTCACGTCGCTGACAAGGAACCAGTTTCCGCCGTCTGGCGGGAGGCTGTCCGTCTCCGTCCAGGGCAGGAATACCACGCCGTCATGCTCGTGGGCGTCGGCGATGCTCAGAGTGCCGTTTTCATAAGTGACGCGGTAATTGCCCTGATCGGCTTCGCCCGTCGCGGTGATGGTATAGTTTCCCGGCTGCTCGCCGGACTGACGGCTGAGCGTGTAAGAGAGCTTTTCATCGGGATCCTCAAAGTATTTCATGCCCGTAACGGTCGCCGTCAGCTCCGGATCCGCGTCGCCCCGATATTTGCTCTTGTTGTCGGCCTTCACGGTCACGGGAGCCTGTTCGATGGTCAGGGTGCCGGGAATGAGCAGGAAGTAATAGTCCTTGCCGTCGCCCCAGCCGTCGTTGGCGTCATCTACCCAGGTGCGTTCATCAGTGTCGAGTACGGGCGTGATCACGTAGGTGCCCACGTCATTGCCCTCTTCACGCGTAAAGCTGAGGTGTGATTCCAGATACTGTTCCCTGACTCTGTGCGGTACCTCCATATAGTTATACCAGCCGCGCCAGCTGTAGGCCGCCGAGGGATCGCTCTCGCCGTAGACCTTGGTGAGATCGTTGGCCGTGATCCTGACAAGCATGCCGTAAGCGACGGCGCACGGCTCGCTGAAGTAGCGTTCCCGCTGCGTGGAGCCGTCCAGCCATGTGCGGATGACTTCGCAGATGTAATATTTCGGCTCGGAGCCGAATTCATCGGTGACGGTCACTGTGTTTGTGTCCGCTCCGGTGCATACCGCGATCTCAGTGATGTTTTCGCCGGTCTCATCGCAGGCGTACCAGTGGTAGGAAATATCGTACCCCGGCTCGGCAGGCTGCGGCGAGGCGGCTGTCGTGAGCGTCGCGGTACCGTCGTTGTTGATAACGAACGCAGGCGTTTCGATGCTCGGCGCTCCGTTGTTATGTATGGTCAGAACATAGTCCGCCTCTGTCTTGCCCACGGCAGCCGTGGTGTTTCTCACGCGGATGACGACGGTCGTATCCAGGCCGGGCGTCATGGCCGCCGTCGCCGCGGTGCGGTATGAAGTGCCGCCGAAGCTCCGGCTGCTGTCCGCGGTCTGCACGGTCACGCTGACCTTGGAGAGGGTGTTCGCCGCCGTCGCCGTGATATTGGCCGCGCCCGACAGATCGTCTGCGCTGATCTCGGCGGCAAACGTTCCGCTGCCGTCGTCCGTGAAAATATCCATGGATATTGCCGGTATTCCGCTTATGCTCAGAGATGAGAGCGCCGCGTCGTTTTCTTCGATCTGCTTGTCGGAATAGACGACCTCCACGGTGGCTCCGACATTGTCGAAGGTGACGGTCACGTCTTTTTTCTCCTCGCCGCCGAGGGTGATGAGGCCGTTGTTTTCAAGGGCTTCGTCGTAGCTCTGCTTTTGTTCGATGAGCTTGCCGTCCGAGTCCAGCAGGGAAACTATCAGGTTGCCGGTAGCCGTGCCGGTCAGCCGCGTGTTCTGCAGGTGGACGGTGACGACAGTGCTGCCGTTGTCCGCCGCCACGTCGCTGTTTATGAGCACGTCCCTGCCGGTGCGAAGCCGGATATTGTCACAGGTGACAACGGCGAAGTTGTTGGATATGATGGGTTCGGGGACCGTGACCGTTTCTTCCCCAACGGTCTGGATCACCTCGGCCTTGATATATACCGGGACGCCGCCGTCGGTGATCTCCACGACCTCTTCGCCGTCGCCCCTGAGGTAGGAAGCCACATCGAATATTACCTGCCTGCTGTAGCCGCCCTCGTCGATCAGTTTCAGATCCGCGTCGCTGCTGATTATGACGTCGGCCAGGTCCTCGATCTGCGTTTCGTAAGTGGCGTCGTTCCAGAAGCTGAGCTTTACGCTGCGGCCGCTGCCCTCCAGGACGGAGTCCTGACGGTTGTTCAGCTTGATCTGGATCGTGCGCATGCCGTTGACCTCTTCAAGAATGCTCGCGTCCGTGATCTGCAGGTCGGGAAGGTCCATCATGACGGTCCCGCTGATCTCGGGCAGGACAACATCACCGCTGCCGTCGCCGTCCGAGTCCGTCTTGACGATCACAGAATAGTCGGGATCTTCCACGCCGTCTGCCGGCACGGTGTAGTCCGTCCAGAGCTCGGCCGTGTAGCCGGGCAGGATCTCAATGCCGTTAAAGGAGGCGGTATGGCCGCCGATGTCCACGGTCACGTCGGAGATCGGCTCTATACCGTCGTTTCTGACGCTCAGTCCCACAAGCGTATCGGCGCCCAGCCGCACGGCGTCATAGTCCACGGCCAGCGTCGGGACGTCGAAGCTGTTGTCGTAGGTATCCTCGGCGGTGTACATGGCGTATTCCGCCGAGGGGACGGAATAGGTCACGATGCTGCCTCCGACAGTCTGACCTGTCTTCTCGACCACGCCGTTCCTGCCGTAAGTGGTGCCGAGGACCACGGCCTTCAGAGAGGTGCCGTCGATCGTGTAGACGTCGAAGTGGTCAATGAGCGTAGCGTCGCTCATTTCGGCCACTCTGAGAGCTCCCGTAAAGCCGATGCTGTCGTTTCCGCCGTAAAGGTAGAACTTGACGCCCTTGAGCACATCCCTGTCCACCGATTCCGTGCCGCCGCTCTGATCGCCGCTGTCGCGCTCCGTCCAGACCAGAGAAAGGTCGGTTATGCTTTCCGCGTTCTTTGTAAAGCGGAAGTTGGAGCTGACGGAAACACCCGGCGCGGCAGCCACCTTGCTCATGGACTCCGGTATCAGCATCGTGGCGATGCCTTCGGCGTCAAAATCCAGCAGGCCGATATCCGAGTCGGAGTTGGCCGCGGCGCCGCCCGTGCTCAGATTTTGCGTATACCAGCCCAGCAGGAAGTGCTGCTTGCCGTCCCTGGGGAAGACGACCGCGGCAAGCTGCGGATTTTCATCCAGCTTATCATTGTTGGTGGCACGTACGTTGCGTATGACCTCGCCGGATCTGTCCACGACGGCGTAAACGATCTCACGGTCGGTATAGGTGCCGTCGTTGCTGTCCGTATCCAGCGTATAGGCCACGGAAGCCGTGCCGTTGCTCATCATGGCGGAGGTGAGGCCCTTTACGGAGCCTGAGGTGCCGTTGTACAGGGTCACCGTATCGCTCCACTGATGGTTCTGATAAACCTTGCAGAGAATGACGTCCTTCTGATCAAACTCCGTAAGACTGTCCATATTGCCGGAAAGCACGCTCCGCCACGCGACGATGGCCTGATTGCCGCTGACGGCCACGGTGGGCGCAACGTCCGGACCGCCGTTATCGGTAAGGCGGACAGTCTCCCACGCCCCGTCGGTATAGATAGAGGCGTAGATTTCCGTGCCGTTCATAACCAGCGCCTTTTCGTCGTTGCCGAGAAGACTTCCGGCTTCCTTTTTCAGATCGATCGTCTGCCTTGCCCATGCCGCCGCGGCAAAGCGGGCCGTGCCGTCCACGGCAAGCTCGCTGTCGCCGAAGCCGCCGTCGTCGATGAGGCCGCCCTGCTCATAGGTGGGCCAGCCGCTCGTGGCGAAGGCCGCGCGCGTCTTCGTGATGTCTGCGCTCTGCTGATCCGTCAGATAGACCATGATCTGCCCGTCACGGGTCAGCTCGGGGTTTGCGTAAGGATATGTATTGCTTTCAAGGTTGTTTATGGGATTTGCGGGTCCGCGGCGCGGCGTAAAGCCCCACTCTCTGTCGCCGTTTTCAAGATAATCGCGGGACTCGAGCGTGGGCGCCATGCTAACGGCGGCGAGAGTCTGTCCGCCTGCTCTCATCAGCTTCGCGTCGCCGTTGCTCAGCAGGGCCTCAATGGCGCGGTTCAGGTTTTTCTGGTTGTTTTCCCAGTGATCCTGAATACTGTCATAGCTGTTGAACGATTCGTTGTACAGATCGAAAGAATAGGACAGAAGCACCCAATCCAATTCGAAAAACAGCATCTTGATGATCAGCTCCAGGCCGATCTGCCCGTTGATCCGCAAATGCTGGCCGCTCAGATTGGCGTTCTCCGTGTTCTGCTCGGGAGGATTGGGCTGGCCCGATTCGTCTGTTCCCGTGGCCATAAGATAAGCGTCCGGGTTATCCTCCAGATATGGCCTGTTGAGCCAGGCAAACTGCATATCAAAGCTGATCATGCCGAAGATGCCCAGCTTGAACGCGATGACGGAATAGTCAAAGCCGACGCCCGCAAACAGACGGAGGTAGAGGTAGACACGCAGCTGTGTCAGGTACTCCGTCGCCACGTCGGTCTTCGTGCTGTCGGCGTCTTTCTTATACGCCGCGGTAATGGCGTCCATGCTGACCTCCACATTGCCGCCGGCCGTAAGCTCGGTCGTGAACGGAATGGGTCCGGCCATATAGTTCCAGACCTGGGAATATTCCAGACCGCCGCCCAGGTGGAAGCCGCCGGAGATCGGCTGCATCGTCCACTCGCCGCCGTCGAAGTCGTANNCTCCATATATCCGCCTACCGAGACGCTCCAGTCCGAACCGCCGCCCTGATTGCGCTTGGCAGAATTCATTTCGCTCATCTTGTCGGCGCCCCACTCGGAGGGGCTCTGCTTTGCCATCTGGATACGGTCCAGCAGAGCAAGGTCCTCTCCGTACTCCAGATCGTCCTGTTCCAGATAGGAAAATCCGGTGTCGCCGGCGTCCTCTATGCGGTCGCCGTAGTTGGCCTGCATGAAGCCGAGGAACCTGGTCGGGTCTGACGTGGGCACGATCTTCACCTCAAAGAGCTTTTCGTCGCCTTCGGTGAAATCATCGCGGGCGATCAGCCGCAGTATCGCGTTGACGAACTGGTCGCCTGTGCTCATGCCGTTCTGACCGCTGGTGCTCATGGCATTGCCGAAATCGGCGAGCTCGTCCTGCAGCTTCTGACTGTCCACTATGGAGCCGACGCCCGTAAGGTTGCAGATGCTCAGGTTCAGCTCCTCTCGGCGGCTCAGATTTTCGCCGTCACGGTAGAATTCAAGGACCGTACCGGCGATCTCTCCGGATCCGATGACGCCATCGAGACTTTCGTCGCTCAGCTCAACGGTATAGGTGGTGACCTCCTGATCAATAAAGGGATAGGCATAGCTGACGTTGGAAGAGTACCTCGGATCGTCGGCGACCTCCTGCCCGTCCGCGGTACAGAGCTGCAGTCTGTTCCTCGCGTTCTGAGCAGCCTCTTCTCCCCACCACAGAACGACGCTGGTCAGCGTATATTCCGGAGTGTTTTCATTGGGGCCGACGCGGATCGTTTTTCCCAGCACGTCGTTCTGCGCGCCGTCGGCGCTGATGTGCTGTTCCATCAGGAAGGGATGCTTATCACCCGTGGGATTTCTGCGGAAATTGACGATCGCGCTGCCGTTGCTGACAAAGTTCTGCTGGTTCACGCCGGCGTCCATGTCGATCAGAATGGGATAGTAGCTGTCGCCCGGCTTGCTGATGCAGAAGACGTACCGCACGCCGCTGTACGCGCCGACCGTGACGCCCTCGTTCCATTGGGTCTGGTCCATCGAGACGGTGAGCTTGCCGTTTGCCCCCATAGTGATGCGCTGATCTGCGCTGCCGAGCTCGGTAGGATTGCTGTCCGAGTTCAGGGCGAAGGCCGCTCCGGGCTGGTAAACGCCCTGCAGATAGACGCCGCCGCGGAAGTCTATCTCGCCTGTATAGGGCGTGCCGTCGGGGTTTTTAAGATAAACGTAAGCAAAGGCCGCCGGGCGCAGCGTCATATAGTTGCAGGGGTAGAGCTCCAGCTTCGTGGAATCCCGCTCGCCGGAGAGAAGCTGCTCCGCCTTTATGGTCCCGTAATAGGTCTTGCCGTCCACTTCCGCCTGACAGTAGACGGCGCTGTTTATTCCGCTCTCCTCATAGAGAGCCAGCGCGCCGTTTGCGTCCGTAGAGACGGTGATCTGTTCGCTGTTTCCGTTTACATAGGTAAGCGTCGTTTCCTCTTTGGGCTCGAAGCTGAAGAGATAGAGCTTGTCTTTGAGCGTATTCACGGTAACGTCGAGCGTGTCCTGTATGCCCGTCAGAGCGTGGGTCGCCGTGATCTGCGTCGTGCCGTTTCCGAGACCCGAGAGGACGAAGTCCGACGTCGGTCTGTAATAGGAATAGTTGAAATTCCGGATATCCTCATAGATATCGCCCTGCTGATAGTTTACGGTGGCCACGTTGTTGTCGCTGGAGGACCACGCGAGCCTGTCGGCAAGCTCCGCCCAGTCATATTCGCCGTAGTTGGCGGAGATGACATTGTGCAGAGAAATATCCCGCTTCAGCGCAAGGATCTCCGCCGAGGTCATCTGAGAGATCTCGGGGATGTTGGACATCGTGAGCTCGCTTATGTCCTCGCCGTCCACCAGGATCTTCAGGGCGTCCTCGTCATAGACGTACAGAAGGAAGGAGTCGTAGCTCCACGTGCTGTCCGTGCCGTTTTTGGCGCGTATCGTGACGGTATATACCTGCCGGTAGCTCGTTGGGTCAAGGATATCGGCGCTGAAATCGGAAAGCTGCAGCGTATAGCTGCCGGTATAGCTGCCTTCCCCCAAATGAGTCCCGGGATCGGTGACGGAGGCGACCTCGCTGTTCCCGCACATTATCTGCATCTCAAACAGGGTCTCGTCCGCGCTGTAACGGTCGAAGTCGGTCACGGTCCATGGGATTTCAACGCTTTCGGACGTATCCGTTAGATAATAGCTCCGCAGCTTCCCGAAGCTCACCTGCGCCGGCTGAGATTTCACGGTAAGCGGCATCGAGGCGGTGAATTCTTTGCCGGCGTATTCGGCGCTGACCCTGACGATGTAATCGTTGCTGATAGGCCCGCCGTACCAGTACAGCAGATAATCGCTGGGTATGGTCACGCCCTTGCCCTGCACATCCGTCTCCCAGACAGTGCTCGTTTCTCCTTTCGGGATCAGGGACACATGGAAGGATGTGACTCCGAATTCATACAGATTGCTGTTCCAATAAACGGGAACGGATGTCCCTGCCGGGACTTCTGTACCGCGGGAAGCGTTGGGTATCGCCAGATAAGGGTTATGTCCCTCGGAGAATACGAGAACGAAGAAACCGCCGACCGAGCAGCTGTGTTCCGGAGTCCAGTCATTTGAAGCCTGGAGGAAGGGGAATATCGAGCCGGTGCCCGTGGGCGTGATATAGCCATCCTTATCGATAGAGGCGCAGGAACAGGTCGATGTTAATCCTGCGACCCCGCCTTCCATGATCGCCCATACGAAATTGGGGCACTGACTCGCGCCTTCGTTGTTTCCCCAGGCCGTACAGTTGGTGGTATCGCCGAAGGTGTAGTCGCCTCTGTCAAGCACCGGATAAGCCCGGATGGTCGGGCCGGCGGAAATATCCACCGGGATCGACCTGGCATAAGGGGAGCCGTCGCTCACCATTATCTCATCGAAATCCTCAAGATCCGGATCCGGGTAGTCGATCACAAGGCGGATACTCATATTTTCCGCCTGGATATATCTCATCGGATATAGGGTGAAGCTGTCGGTCATGCCCATGAGCGGAGTGCTTCCCACATATTTTCCCTCATCATCGAATGTCATCAGATTAAGCGCGACGACGCACTCCAGAGGCTCCGAAATATCCGGGAGTTGATCATCATAGATCGTTATGGCAGTCATCAGCCTGCCGCCCGTGACAGCGCCCTCGATGCCGCCCTCCAGGTCCTTGATCAGGTAAAGCTGATGCCCGGTGAAGCCTTGGCCGGCGCCGGGAATATATACGGAGAAGCCCAGGCAGCGGCACTGCGTGGTCCCTGCCTGATCATCTGTCTCAAATTCCGATAAAAGCCATTGGGTCATTCGCGGGTCGCTGCTGATGTCCGCCGTCACGTTCAGCGTGTATGCGTTTGTACTTTTTCTTCCCAGGGTCGCGTGAACGCCGGTGAACGTGTGCCCCTTTACGGGTGAATTTATATGGACGTCTGCAAAATCCTGCGCTTCAAAGCGTTCATTGTTGAAGGAGTCCGCCACGTTTCCGAAGAGATCCTCGGTGTGGTACCCGGTGATGGTGACAAATGTGGAGTCGACCTCCTGCACCGGATAGATGAACGTCTGCACCGCGGAATCTCCGGCCGCGTAAATGGCGGGAATATGCTGCCCGTTGACCGTAATGCTGGTCTTTGCAGCCTTCACCGGCTCGGAAAACCGAACATAGATCGGAACGCCCATGCCGGGATAGTACTCTCCGGCAAACGCGGCGTATTCGACCGCTTCGGGCGCTGTATGACTGTCGAAAACAATGCTCGCGTTTCCCATAGACCAGGAACCGTGGTAATTGGCATTCGTCGATCCGCCGTTTGATTCAAGATCGACCGCTTTGATAAGGGCGGAAGCGTCCTGAAATTGCTCCGAAGCGGGATCGACCGCCTCGAGCGTATGAAAAGCGTTCAGGATCATTCCCGCGTCAAAATACGAGGTATAGAACTGGCCGGAAAATTCAGTGTAGTCCTGCCCCGATTGATAGTCATGTAAAATGAGCGCGTTGTCGAACACGGCGTTGTTTTCCGCGGGTCCGCCGGTCAGGATATCGAAAGTATCGGAAGGGAACAGCGCATCATAATATTCCGTTTCCCCGTTTTTCAGGACGGAAAGGTGTATTTTCGGAGTTATTTTGACAGAACCGCTTGTCGGATATAACGGGATCCCCCTTTTGTTGCGGTTGTGATAGTATAAGGAATGATTCCAGGCGTCCATTCTTCCCGTTGACGCCGAAACCAGGAGGCGCGCATGCGAATAATAACCCTGCTCGACCAGCTCCAAAGCTCTTTTGAGCTGCGTTCCGTCCCCGGGCAGCGTCCAGCCCTTTTGCATGCTGCCGGAGGGCGTCTCATAGCTGCTTCCCAAGACGAACTTCTCGCTTGTAAGATCCTCCGGAGTATCGCTGCCGGAATAGTCGTCCCATTTGAACAGGATACTCATGGCGTCGCAGCTTTTTTCCGACTCATCTACAAACAGAGCGTTCACGACCTGGTAAAGGTTGAGCAGCAGGCAGCAGTTTTTGGTGCCCGGCCCGCTGCGGGGAAACACCTCGGTCCCGACTTCCGTGCCGAACGTAGCCGTTGCGGCGCCGTTTTCGTCGGCGGTCAGCTCGATCGAGCCGGTGACCATGCCGGGATGCGAGTTTCCGATTTCCATATAGCAGTTTATGCCGGAGATCTTCCACAGAAAGTATACTTTTTGATTGGGGGCGGCGCCGGTCAGATCGACCCGGAACTGACCGTTATGCAGCTGCCTGAAGCGCAGTCCCGCGCCGTGACTGACATCATCCGCGGCACGCAGTCCTGCGGAGGAAGCCCCGGGCCGGCGCAGCGTTATACCCTTGGTATAGACCTGATACAACAGGGAGGAGAAGGCCGCCTGCTGCTCCTGTGACCATTCGAATACACCGTCGTCGGAGTAGTAAGTATCCCGTATGTATGCCAGATAGTCCTCGATCTCCAGCATGATCTTCACGTCTTTGAGCTGGATGATGGAAAAGCTCGACGCGCCGAACGAGGACGGATCCTGATTGGCCTCCTCCAGCGATATCCACTCTTCGGGATCGTAATCGTCGCTTTCAAGGATATCCCGGAGCTCGGCGACGGTTATATCACTGTGGTTCGACCATCTGTAGATTTTCCAGCTCTCAACGATATTGCCGTTCTCGTCCAGAAGCCCGTAATTCTGCAGCACGTCGTAATAGAGCCTGGCCTTGTTCTCGTCTTCGCTTGCCGCGACGGCTTTGATGGCGTCCAGTATTTCCCGGTTGTATTGCGTGCTGTTGTCCGCAAGCGAGGCAAATGCCTGCATGGGCAGCATGGATAACGCCAGAGCCAGCGTCAAAATGATGGCTATGAGCTGTTTTGCACGGTGTTTCATGATGCCTTCCTCCCAGGTGAGTTTTTCCGCGAAACTTGACAATAATACACCTATACTATTATAATGGTATCTCAACCACCCATGGTCAAGTCAACAGGCACAGGAGATTTTTTTTCATGAATTATCCCGAACAAAGAAAACTGTTTACAATGAAAGAAATATGCCATGCCTGCGGCGTCAGCCGGACGACGCTTATCCGCATGGAGGAGGACGGTTTTCTTAAGCCGTACCGGGTCGATCCCAACACCGGTTACCGCTATTACGACCTGTCGAACGTGGCGGCTGTCGGGCAGTATCAGCGGCTGCAGAGCGTCGGCCTCTCGCGGAAAGAGATCGCCGATCTGTACTATGAGCGCGCCGACAGCGATAAGCTGCTGGAAGGGCTGCGGCAAAAGCTGAACTTGCTGCAGCGTTTTCTTTATGAATACGAGCTGCGCCATGACAAAGCAAAAAACTATTCGTTTTCCTATATAACGCTGCCCTCGTTGACCTGCTATTGCGCCGAAATCACGGGCTCCTCTTTTGAGGAGCTGGAGACAAAGGCTTATCTTGCCCATGAAAAGTGTGTGGAAGAAGGATACCGTATACTCGGCAGCGAACCGCTGATGGCTATGTTCGACGACCTCCGCACCTGTATCGATCCGTTTGCTTCGGCAGGCAAAATCACCGCATGTATCCCCGTAATATCCGATTCGGAAAATGATCCTAACCTTCGGGTTGTACCGGCTTGCGAGGCGGTTTCGATCCTCGGCTTCGGAGAATATACCGTTATTATCGAGCTTTGGACCCGCTTGTTTGCGGAAATCGAGAAGCGGGGACTTGAGCCGGCCGGCCCCGCAAGATTGATCCCGCTTATCGCGCCCTACACCGGCGATCATTACAGGCCCGATGATTATTGCTATGTATGTGTGGTCCCGATAAAGGAGCATGAGGAATAGACGGCGGAGATCGCTTTCAGCTGCCCGAAGAAGGACGCTTAATACATCCGACGTGATTTGCGGATACTTTGCCCTGACAAACGTCGGGGTCGGGTGAAGAACCTGACCCCGAAAAATATTATTATATATAGACATGAAAAAAGGGGCTGTAGCAATT
>DBWE01000219.1:0-2739 GCA_002308315.1 Clostridiales bacterium UBA1246
GCGGCTTGATTTAATATCCGCGGCTCTGAGCGCCCGGCGGACGCCCCGGAGCGAAACGGAAGAAAAGGACGTTGGATCGAAATGAGACTTGATAAATATCTGAAGGTATCGCGCCTGATAAAGCGCAGGACCGTGGCGAACGAGGCCTGCGACAGCGAGCGGGTCAGCGTGAACGGAAAAACCGCCAGGGCGTCGTACGAGGTAAAGCCCGGAGACGTGATAGAAATACGCTTCGGAGCGCGAACGGTCAAGGTGGAGGTCGTCACGGTCAGCGAGCACGCCGACAAGGAGTCGGCGCCGGCCATGTACCGCGAGCTGCTTTAGCGGAGGGCGGGCCGTGGAAGGAACGCCGGGAGGCTTCGGCCGTTTTGCCGACAGACTGAAGAACTATTATTGGTACTATTACAAATGGCGCGTGCTCGCCTCCGTGTTTTTCGGGGCGCTCGCGCTCATGTTCATACTGCCGCTTTTCCTCCGCGGGGAGCCCGACGTGAGAGCGGCGTACGTCCGCGCCGCCGGGGAGGGCCCGGACGCCGAGGAGGTGGAACGGGCGCTCGGAGAGCTCTTTTCCGCCGACGGAGAAAAAATAACGGTCGCCGTGGAAGAAACGGAAGCCGAGGGGCGCTGCGGCAGGCGTCAGTTCTATCAGGCCCTGTGCGACGGCGGAGTCGGGATATACGTCATGGACGGAAAGAGCGCGGAGCTGTACCGCGAGCTCGGCTTCATCCGCGGAGAGAGATATCTCGACGGGCCGGGAGTATGGGCGGCGCTGCCCGGCGGCGGGCCGTTTGCGGCAGTACCGAACTGATATTCCGCAATGCACGTATGCGGGTAATTTTATCACGAAAAGAATTATAATAAACTTTTCTCGGAGGGAGTCGGCACGGATTTAGGCAATTATCACATCCTGCGCCGCGGGCCCTTCCCGTTTTTTATAAAAAATATAAAAAATGCTATTGTGACCGGCATAAAAATATGTTATCATTGCAGTATTCAGAAAGGGAGGATAGTTATGTCCAAAACAAGAAAAATAATCGCATTTGTTCTGACCGCCGCAATGGTGCTGTCGCTCGGTACGTTCGGCGCCTTCGCGGCGGGCGCAAAAACGGCGGTAGCTACCATGCCCACCGTTTTCCCGTCAGGCGCGCTTATGGAAGTGAAGTCCGCGCTCCACTTTGAAGACGACGCGCCGTATATCGTAAACAGCGTTGACTCGACCTATGACACCCTGGCGCTTGAGTACGGTTACACCGAGGTCGGCGCTGCTGCCGGCAATGCTCTCACGCTGATGACCGGCGGCTCCGGCAAATCCGCTCAGGCTCTGCTGACCCTCTCGCCCGACAATTACCTCGACATGGACGGCTGCGAGGGCGTAATGTTCTACTCCGACCTGTCCGGCCTGAAGACGAGCACGAACGGCAAGGTAGGCATGTCCGTCACTCTTTATCCCATCGATAAAGACGGCAACCCCTCCTTCGATTCCTTCATGTCCGCCTCGGGCAACGGCTTCACTGCCGATAACTACGGCGTAGACGGCTACTACTACGACGCGGAGACCGACAAGTGGATCGAGACCGGCAACGACTTCGGCGGCAGCTGCATGGCTGTGCCCGAAGGCTTCAAGGGCTGGATCTACGTGCCCTTCAAGTCCTACTACCACTTCAGCATCACCATGAGCGGCTACAGCTTCAGCGGCGGCTATACCAGCGGCAGAAAAGACGACCTGGTATCCAAGGCCATCGACAAGGGTATGACCACCGTCTGGGCCATGACCGTCAATTCCGGCGGTTATCTGCCCACCGAGGCCGGCACCTCCGTGCTGATCGACGAGATATCCTTCGTCGGCAAGGGCAAGGACACCAAGGCTCATCAGCATAAGTACGGCGCCGCCGTCGAGACCGAGGGCGTCTGCGGGGCCGTAACAGTCACCGAGACCTGCTCCTCCTGCGGCTTTGCCCACACCTATGAGAAGACCGCTCCCGCCCACAAGTTCAGCGACTGGATGTACGACGCAGAGAACCTGATCAAGGTCCGCGTCTGCTCCGAGTGCGGCGAGGTCGAAAATGAGATAGCCGGCCCGGCCGACGTATCCCTGCCCGCTTACAACGACGCCGATCACGGCACCGTTACGGTAGTGTTCGACTTCAATAACGGCGGCCCCAGGACCGCGATCCATGTTCCCAAGGGCTCCGCCATCGACATGGACGACGTGCTTTATCCCTTCGATTTCCTGTTCGGCGCCGCCCACTACATCTTCAACTGCTGGACGACGGATCCGGAAGGTGTATATCCCTCCAACCCCGACGGCGCGATAGTCAAGGAAGACACCACCTATTACATCCGCTGGTCGCTGGAGACCACCTCCACCTACTACGATCCCGCTTATAAGATCGAGACCACCGAGGGCGGCCCCTACAACGCGGGCAAGCTCAACGCGGGCAAGGTCATCTTCTACGGCTCCTCCAACTTCCGCATGTGGTCCACTCTTATCACCGACATGGCTCCCGAGATCCCCGCTCTCAACCACGGCATCAGCGGCTGCAACGATACCCACCTGCTGGCCTACCTGAACAGGCTCGTTCTGTCCTACAGGCCCAAGATCACGGTCATCAACTGCAGCACCAACGACCTGCTGACCCTGACCAACGAGCAGATCAAGCTCAACAAGGAACAGCTGTACAACACCATCCACGAGCTTGAGCCCGATATGGTCATCCTCTTCACCTCTCATATGCCTCT
>DBWE01000219.1:2877-3386 GCA_002308315.1 Clostridiales bacterium UBA1246
GGCCAGGAGCTGTACGGCAAGCTGCTCAAGGACAAGCTGCTTGAGATCGTTGACGAATACGGCATCGATTTCTCCGATGTGGGCGTGATACCCGAAGATCCCGCCGACACCGAAGATCCCGACGATACCGAGACTCCGCCCGAGGACGTGGAGACCCCGCCCGAAGACGAGACCGATCCCGTTGTCATGCGCTCCAACCAGACCATCACCGTTGACGGCGAGGCCGTGGAATTCGACGTATACAACATCGACGGCAACAACTACTTCAAGCTCCGCGACATAGCCATGAAGCTCAACGGCACCGACTCCACCTTTGCGGTCGGCTATGACGCCGCCACCAGGACCATCACCTGCACCTCCGGCGAGGCCTACGAGGCCAACGGCAGCGAGCTGGTGATAGGCGAAGACCTCAGCGCCACCGCCGTAAGGAGCAATCAGCCCCTGTACGTGGACGGCGAGCTGTCCACCATCAAGGCCTACAACCTCGGCGGCAACAACTTCTTCCAGCT
>DBWE01000207.1 GCA_002308315.1 Clostridiales bacterium UBA1246
GCGGGCAGCGGTACCGCTTTCTTTGTTCAAAATATTAAAACGAGGGATCCCCGGCAGACTTGGAATCTCGAGTCGACCGCGGATTTCTTTCCATGCCGGGTCTTGCGTCGGTGTGATATCATTAAAACAGTATCGCGAAATCGGGACCTGACGAGGGAAAAAAGTGATGACGGAAAAGGAAAACAACAGAAAAACCATGATTCGTTGGCCGGGAAAAGAAGAAATAAACACTTCGCGCCTTTATAATCTGGATCTACTGAAAGCGCTTGCGATAGTATGTATGATTCTCTGCCACTGCGTCCTGATGCTCGGCGTGCATCATGACGGATACGAAAAGGACATTCTCTATTTTTTCGGCGATGTGGTACTTGGCGATTATATTGCGGTCGCTCATGCTTTTATGTTTGCAATGGGCGTTGGTTTCGTTTTTACAAACAAAAAGGCGCCTGCAGATCTTATAAAGCGGGGTATTAAAATATTCCTGCTTGGTTACATACTGAATTTCTTTCGTTACGGTATTTATGCATTGATCGAAGGCGTGATAAGCGGCGAGTTTGAGCCACAGACGCTTGAAGCGTTATTCGGTCCCGATATTTTTCATTTTGCAGGTCTCGCCATGATCCTTACGGGCGTGCTGAAAAAGCTCAGGCTGAACGAAGCGCACATTCTGTTTATCGGCATTTTAATGTCTGCGGCAGGCTCTTTTCTTGTTCTGATCGACACGGGAAATTATGTCGAAAATCTCCTGCTCGGGCATGTTATCACCACAACCGAAGATACCTCCTGCTTTGCTCTGCTGAATTGGTATATCTTTGTCGCGGCCGGCATGATGTTCGGCGTGATCGTACGCAGAGTGGAAAATGCGGGGGTCTTTTATAAAAGGCTTTTGGCTGTATCGGGCATTGTATCGGCAATCTATATCGCGCTGACGTTTCGGTTGGGAATCCTTTTCTTAACAAAGCAAAGCTTTTATTACGCGGTCGGCACCCCTGACGCGATCGGGCTGCTCTGCACTGATTTGTTCTTGATTTCGGCTTTTTATTTTATTATTAAAAAGTTTGGCGTTTCGAAGTTCAAAACAGAAATTGAAATGAGTAAAAACCTTACCGTAATATATATTATCCAGTGGTGTGTAATAGGTTTTACGGACAGTGTTTTCGGTTATGTTCTGGAATACGATTTCCCGTATTATTTTATTTATCCGTTCGGCTTTATGCTGATCGTCGCTTCGTTTTATCTGGCAAGGCTGTGGAACAAGCATAAAAACAAAAAAAGCGCTTCTCCGATTTTGCTTTGAAAAGGATATGAAGGCGCTTTTGTCCGCGACCCGGGCCGCGATCACGGATCGCTCCGCGCTTTGACTGCAAATGCGCACCCGGCGCATTTGCTTTACGCGCCGCGCCGCTTGCCTCCGCCAAATAAGGCAGGTGATTTTGATGGAATTGCCTGCCTTTGCTTTTTGTGCTATTATCGGGAACAGGCGGACGAGGCGAGGGGCTGTCCACGAAAATACAGATCAGAGATTTGCAGAGGTAAATCAGAAATGAGACCGGATGAAAAATGGATCTACGCACATCTTCCCAAGGAACTGGCAGATCAACGGATAGACTGCTTCTCCGGAGAGTATCTTGACGGCTTGACCGTTATGCGGGAAGGCGAACGCGGAGGAGACGACGTCGTCGTTTACCGGGCGAAAGATGAAGAAGATCTGCGCTGGTGGCAGCTTGAAAACGTGTGCCGCTTTATCCATGAACCGGACCCGCCTGCGCGGAAGATCTGGCGATATTACAGGGATCACGCCGAAGACGGAAAATGGTTATATACAGAGCGCAGGAACTACGATTATAACGCCATTGAAGACTCGCGGCTTTATGGCTTCGAATGTTTCCTGAGGGTGCTGCATTACGGGTTCCCTCCCGAGCGTTGGGAAACAAAAGTGCGGGAGCACGTCAGGCTGATGAACTATTGGTACGATGAACCGCACTGGGACTATGACCGCGAGAAGCTGTGCTTCATCGAGATAAGTGATTCCAAAGAAAATGACGGTGACGGTATCGAAGAGCCAAGACCGGGCTCCGTGATCAGAACGATCGATTAAGAGGATCCCGGTGTGCCGGTTTAAGTCTGCGCATGACAAATCGTTCGCTTTATTCGATTTTAATAAACACAAACTATAATGTTGCGTAAACGCCATATCGGTGATATATTAAAGACACCGGCACGGAATGTATATCGAATTCTCCGCGGCAGACTCCGAGACGCGGAGCATCAGCAGCCATTGCCGGTGAGGGAAGTGAACAGAGGCGTATCATGAACAATGACGTTTTGATCGCGTTCAGCATTTTTCAATTGATTTTTTTCCTGCTGGACCTTTATATTCTGACAAATACGGGCCGCAACATCGCCAGAAAGGGCGAGTATACGTGGTTTTATGTCCTGATCGCCATACATATGGCATATCTTCTGCTCAACACTCTCTGGACGATGTCCGAGTATGCTCTGGTGAAGTTCCCGAGGGGCGTCATGCTGGTCATCTGTACCGTCAGTCTCTGGACTGTGACAGGATGCGCGACCGCTTTCTTTATGTTCGCGGTCGAAAAGCTGAATATACAGCTTTTGCAGTCCGGCGCAGGCAAGTGGCTGCGTTGGCTGCCCGCGGCGTTTTCCACCCTGATTATCGTCTCGACCGCGTGGACGGAGCAGGTATTCTATCTCGATGAAAAAGGCTCCTTCATTCACGGTCCGATGTACCTGCCGATGATGGTGTCGGCCAGTCTGTATCTTCTGATCATAGCGGCGGTAACGTGTGTCAATATTTTTCGCAAAAAAACAAGGTTTTTGCGCAAATCGAACGCCACGTTATTTATCTCGGTGCTGATCATCATCGCCTTTGTCGTGATAGACAGCTTTCTGGCAAAGGCGTCTATCCTTCCCGCCGCCATCTTTTCCGTCATTGTCGGGATCTTTATCGCCATGCAGGTAGCCAATATCAATTCCGACGCGCTGACCGGCATGAATAACCGCCGCAAGGCGGAGGATCATCTGTCCGACCTGATAAAGAACGTCTCGGGAAAAAAGCCGATATACCTGTACATGGGCGACCTGAACGATTTCAAGAAAATCAACGATACCTACGGCCACGCCATCGGGGATGAGGCGCTCATTCTCTGCAGCCGGGCCCTCAAGCAAACGATAGACCGGTACGGCGGATTTGCGGCACGCTACGGAGGAGATGAGTTCCTGCTCTCCTGGCAGCCGGACAAGGACGCGGAACCCGATCCCGATGCGCTCACCAGGGACGTGAACGCTTTCCTGCAGGAGCTGTCAAACGATAAGCCGTACAAGCTGGCGATGACCATGGGCAACGTCTGCTGTACGGACCCGAAGGAGCCGCTGATCTCCTACATCCGGCAGGCTGACAGCATGCTGTACCAGCGCAAGAGAGCCGCCGACATCGGCCGCTGAGCTTTCCGGAAGAGCGCATGTTGAAATGGACCGGCACGGTTTGTCGGTCCGGGCCGGCGCAGACAAAGCATCCGCCTTGTACCCATGGCCTTCGATCCGCGCCCACAGGCTGTTTTTCCGGCAGAACATGAGCTCCTTTCAATACGGACAGGGCACCCGCAAGGGTGCCCTGTGAGCTTGTCGACCGAGACCTGCGGACTTTATCGACAAGCTCTGCCAACGGCGTGAGCCGTTGATCTCACCTTTTGCCGACGCCTATTGAACAGCCCGACGCCGCTTTCCAAAGCGGAGATCTGCAAAAACCTGCCGGACGTCAGCCCTGCGACAGTGGAGGCTGTGCCGGGCGACATGGTAAAAGACGGTACGATCCAACGGATCGGCGCCGGCAGGGCGTCAAAATATCTGAAAGCGTAAAACGCTGCAAAACAGACGCGATCCCGCTCCGCCGTGCGGAGGAAAAACGGAAGATGATATTACGGACAGCGCCGCCGTCGGGCGCACCGGTTTTTCGGGAAACGGCGCACTCTGAAATTGCCCGTGTCGGACGGAAACGCGGCTTTGCGAGCATGCGGAAGACACGGCTTGATTTCGATACGCGGAAAAGTGCGGGATATCATGAATTTTGCCTGATTTACGGGAACGCGGCGGTAGGAGAGTATTGCTTTTTTCGCGTTGTGATAATACAATAAAAGGATAAAGCGCAGTGGAATATTCGGATCCGCCCCGCATCGGGGCGGACGACGTTTCCGCTTTCGAATCAGACGACCGTTAAATCAGCCGTCCGGAGGATATGATATATGAAACACGGGAATTTGCGGCTCATATTTTTTCTTTTTGCTCTCGCGCTGACGGCGTGCCTTGCCGTCGGCGGCGCGCTGGCCGACGGCGAGCCCTGGTCCGGCAGCGGTACGGAGACCGATCCGTGGCAGATCGCGTCTCCGGCGGAGCTGCAGGCGCTGGCGGAGCGGGTGAACAGCGGCGATTCCTGCCGCGGCAAATGGTTCGCGCTGACGCAGGACGTGGACCTGTCCGACGTATGCGGCGCCGACGCCGGTCTGAGCTGGGAGCCCATCGGCAACCGCGGCGACGTCACCTTTTACGGCGTTTTTGACGGCGGCGGCCACAGCGTCACGGGCCTGTACGTCAGCGGCGGCGGGAGTTACCGCGGCCTGTTCGGAACGGTATCCGGGACGGTAAGGAATCTGAACGTCGCCGGCTCGGTACTCGGAAGTGATGGGGACGATCACATCGGCGGCGTGGTCGGCATGAGCTACGGCAACATCGGGGACTGCTCCTTTTCCGGGACAGTGACGGGCCGCAGCTATGTCGGCGGCGTCGTCGGCGCCATAGGCCCGGGCTGCACCGTATCCGACTGCAGCTCCGACGCGTTCGTCAGCGGGTCCGGTTCGGCCGTCGGCGGCGTGGTGGGCTGGGCCAACGGCATCCCGTTCCAGGAGGGCCGCAGCGATGTGAAGGAAGAATACGCGGACGAGGAATGCTCGGGGACGGTCTCGGACTGCAGCTTCTCCGGAACGCTTTTGGACAGAAGCAGCACGTATCTGCTCACAAGTTATGACAGCGACGCCGGCAAGCTGTTGATCTACTATGAGACCAACGCCTACGGCGGCGTGGTCGGCTGGGCAAACGGATACCGGCTCACCGGCTGCGTCAACAACGGCACGGTCACCTGCATCGGCCCCGAGACCACCGGCGGAGGCGACTTTATAGGCGGCGTCGTGGGCGACGCCGGCAACGGCAGCGTTTTGACGGACTGCGTCAACAACGGCCCGGTACAGGGCAGGATGCTCACGGGCGGCGTGGCGGGATGGCTCCATATCAGCCGGGCGGAGAACTGCTCCAACACCGGCGCGATATATGGGATCCGGCTCACGGGCGGCGTCGTGGGAGGCGCGGACAGCGGCAGCGCCGTAGAGAACTGCTCCAACACCGCGGAGGGCTCCGTGACGAGCAGCAGCCCGTCCGCGCTGCTCACGGGCGGCGTGGTGGGTCTGAGCAACTGCTTCGTAAGCGGCTGTACCAACGCGGGGACCGTCTCGGGCATGGAATACGTCGGCGGAGTCGCGGCGTTCAGCACGAGGAACGTAAGCGGATGCACCAATCTTGCCGGAAGCAGCGTCGTCGGCTATGACGCCGACGGCGGTCAGATCGGCGGCGTCGTGGGTTACGTCGCGTCGGAGAGCAGCGTTATCGAATGCGTCAATTACGGCACGGTAGGCTCCGCTTCGAACTTAGTCGGCGGCGTTGCCGGATACGTAACGGGTTCGGTGATAAAATGCGTCAATCACGGCGAAGTCAGCGGAGCGGCCATGCTCGGCGGCGTGGCGGGCCACGTCTCGTACAACGTAACGGACTGCACGAACTACGGCGCTGTCAGCAGCGCTGTCGGCAGCGAGGCCGGCCTCGTGTTCAACGTCGGCGGCGTGGCGGGGGAAGCGGGCTTCAAATACCGAGACGAAATAGACTTCGACAGCGTGTTAGACGTCACCGACAGCGCATTGACCGGATGTGAAAACCACGGCGAGGTGACAGTCACCGGCAGGGGATACGTCGGCGGCGTCGTCGGCTGCGCATTCAACAGAGAGTTCGACAGCTGCCGAAACCTCGAACGAGTCACCGCCGAGATAACGGTCACGGAGGCGGATAAATTCGCGTACGTCGGAGGCGTGGCGGGATATGCCTTCGGCTGCGTTTCAAACTGCGAAAACAGCGCGGCAGTCAGCGCGTCGAGCACGACAGGAACAAACGCCATAGCAACGGGCGGCGTCGCGGGAGGCGCGGTCGCCGCCGAGGACTGCTCTAACTCCGGCGAGGTGACGGGCGAGGCGATCACCGGCGGAGTCATGGGCTATATCGGCGGCAAAGCCGAGCGCTGCTCAAACAGCGGCGCGGTGACCGGAGACAATCAGACGGGCGGAGTCATCGGCTCGATCGGCGAAGACGGCAGCGCCTCGGACTGCGAAAACAACGGCCCGGTCACCGGCGTCAACTACACGGGCGGTGTCGCGGGCTCGTGCTTCGACACATTGGCGGACAGCGTAAACCGCGCTCAGGTGCATGGTCAGAAGTGCGCCGGAGGCGTGGTCGGATACTCAAAAGAAGGCAGCGTCGTGACGCGCTGCATCAACGCGGCGGGCGGGAACGTGACCGCGACCGACGAGGCTCATTCCGGCGCAGGCGGCGTCGCGGGCTGGTGCAGCGGTACGGTCGATGACTGCGTCAATTACGCCTCTGTGACCGGCATAGACAGTATCGGAGGCATAGCGGGCAAAGCGTTTAACGGGGGCCTGATCATTAACAGCCTCAACGCCGCGGGCAGTACGGTCAGCGGAACGGGCAAAACGGGCGGCATCGCGGGCCTGGCAGATCAGGGATCTTCATTGACGTACTGCGTCAACGCCGGCACGGTGACCGGCACGGAAGCTACGGGCGGCGTCACGGGCTACGTCTCCGTCGATTCGACGGTCTCGCACTGCGTCAATGACGAAATCGCCGTCGTGAGCGGCGGGAAAGCTACCGGCGGCATAGCGGGTTATATGCTGGCGGCCGACGCGGATGCCGCTTACATAGAATACTGCGAAAACAAAGGTCCCGTGTCCGGGACCGATTATGAGACGGGCGGCGTCATAGGCGGCGTTGTTCTGGGAACGGTCAGATACTGTGTCAACAGCGGCGCCGTCAGCGGCACGGAATCCGTCGGCGGCATCGCGGGCGGCAGCTACGGTCTGATAACGGAGTGTACCAACCTCGGAGCGACAGTCGGCAGCAGCCGGAACGTCGGCGGGATCGCGGGCGTCAGCGGAGCCGTCGTGACGAAGTGCGAAAACAAAGGAGGCGTCACCGGCAGGGAGCGCACCGGCGGCATCGTGGGCGCTGCTCAGGGGCAGGTCGATCAATGCCTCAACCGCGGCGCGGTGACCGGCAACGGATACTATAAGGGCGGCGTCGCCGGCAGCCTGACAGTCGGAACGCTCTCGAACTGCTCCAACTACGGGAACGTGACCGGCGCCAACGGCGGCAGCGACGTTTCGGGCATGGGCGGCATCGCGGGCTTCTGCGGCGGCACCTCCGAGAACGGGCTCGCGCAGATAAGCAGCTGCACCAACTACGCCGACCTGACCGGACCGGGCATGGGCGTGGGCGGCATCCTGGGACAGTGCGAAGAATTCGGCGTAGTCACGGACTGCTCGAACAAGGGAAAGATCACGGCGGGCGCAGAACAGACAGGCGGCATCGTCGGCTCGATCAGCTCCGCCGGCGGCACGGTGACAAAGTGCAAAAACTCCGGGAAGGTAGACGGCGGCAAGGACTATATCGGCGGCGTCGCCGGCTACAGCAGAGGCACGGTCTCCTCCTGCTCCAACAGCGCCGAGATCGCCGGCGGCTACGCCACGGGCGGCGTCGTGGGACACAGCTACGGCGGCACGGTCTCGGACTGCAAGAATGAAAGCGGCGCCAACGTGTCCGGCAGCAGGAACGTGGGCGGCGTGGTCGGCTATATCCGGCAGACCGCCAAATACGAAGGCGCCGTCGTAAAAGGCAGCGTCAACAGATGCAGCAACGCCGCGAACGTATCCGCCACCGGCAACTACGCAGGCGGCGTCGTAGGTCAGTCCGGCGGCGAGCTTGAAGTGCACGAAGGCCAAACCTACGCCATTATGGGCTCCCCGATCAGCCACTGCGCCAATACCGGCGGTACGGTGACCGGCGGAGGCGTCGGCGCGGGCGGCGTAGTCGGCTACTGCTGCGACGAACCAGTCTCATACTGCTCCAACTCCGCCGCGGTCACCGGCGCAAAGAACAGGACGGGCGGCATCGTGGGAGTGATATGGGATACTTCGCTCAGCTACTGCAAAAACACGGGACAGGTGACCGGCAATAACGAGTGGGAAACGGGCGGCATCGCCGGCTTCTCGGCCTCCGATGTATCATACTGCGTAAACGGCGCCAAGGTGACCGGCGGGCAGCACAGCGACCACCAGTCGCAGACCGGCGGCATCGTAGGCTGCCAGCAGGGCCGAAGCATCGAGCACTGCACGAACAACGGACAGGTCACCGGCAGCGACAGGTCGGTAGGCGGCATCGTGGGCATCTGCTCCGGCCACGTCCGGTACTGCCAAAACACCGCAAAGGTGATCGGCGGAACCGACGTAGGCGGCATCGCGGGACAGTTCCAGGACAAAGAGATGCTTCAGTGCCGAAACACCGGCGAGGTCCACGGCATATCGCACGTGGGCGGCATCGCCGGCTTCGCCTCAAACGGAGGCTCATTCTCGCAGTGCGCCTGCCCTAACACCTCGACTTACATTCACACGAACAGCAGCGACAACTGCGTGGAGGTCGGCGGCCTGATCGGCGAATTTGAAGGCGGAACGATCTCAAACAGCTACAGCCGCGCGGTCGTCTGGGGGTACGATGTCGTAGGCGGCCTTATCGGAGACGCGTGCACCCAAAGCGCGGTGACGATGAACAACTGCTACTGCTATGCGCCGGACAGCAACAGCCATGTAAGCGGCGAGAGCGGCGTGGATTCTCAAAAAACCGTCGGCCGCTACTGCGGCGCGCTGGTAGGCAGAGAGAGCAAGATGGTCATGAGCCGATGCCTCTGGTATACCGGCAGCAGCTATCAGGCGATCGGGAGCAACGGCTTATCGTGGCGGCATCCGGGCAACGATTATACTTACTGGTCAGATACGAACGACTTCAAAACCAAGTCGAAGTATCCCGAGACTTACAGCTTCTCCGACGAATGGGCGATCAGCGGAGATACCGCGATGCTCAAATTCGAGCTCGACGGTACGACGATAATTTCCGAACCTACCGCGCCGACCAAGCCGGGCGGAGTGCCCGCCGATCCCGGAGCGTCGACCGGCTCCGACAGGCCCGGCACGACCGGCGACGGACCGGCGGCCCGTACGATCGGCATTTACTCCGTCGACGATCTCAAGGCGCTGGCGGCAAGCGTGAATGGCGGGGACGACTGTACAAACGCCGAGGTCGTCCTCTGCGCCGACCTCGATCTGAGCGGCGAGAGCTGGACCCCCATAGGCGTATTTACCGCGAGCGCGAACACGGCCGCCGAAAACCGCCCCTTCAACGGCACTTTTGACGGCCGCGGCTATGCTGTCACCGGCCTGAACGTCGAAAAGACAAGCGCCGGAGCGGCTGGCCTGTTCGGCTTTATCGGCGCCGGAGGCACGGTGCGCGAGCTCTCGGTCTCCGGTTCGGTGACGCTTACCGTATCGGACGGCATGGCGCTCGCCGGAGGTATTGCCGGCGTCAACTCCGGCGTTATCGAGCGCTGCGAGTTCAACGGAAGCGTTTCCGGTTCCGCCGGTTCCTTCACCGGCGGGGCTGAGGAATACGCCGAAAATTCTGCCGGCGGCATAGCGGGCCTGAACAGGGGCCGCGTAAGCTGCTGCGTCCACGCCGGCACGGTGGGCGGCGGNNCAGCCGCTCGGGCGGCATAGTCGGCGGAAGCGGCGGAGTCGTGGAGTACTGTCTCCACGCCGGTGGGAGCGTAAGCAGCGAAAACGCTCCCGGAGGCGTGGTCGGTCGGGCCTTCGGCGGCAGCGTCAGCTCCTGCCGCGCCTCGGACGACAGCGCCGCCGAGGCAGTCGGAGACGCGGGCGGCGCCANNCCGCCGTTTCCGACACGTCTGTCGCGGCGGCCGAAGCGCTTTCGCTGCAGACCGCTTACGGCGGCTGGGACTTCGACGGCGTCTGGGGCATGGGCGAGGCGCATCCCCTGCTGCGCTGCCTGAGCGAGTGCGTAACTCTGCTGCCCAACGAAGGGGAAGGCGAAGAGAAAACGGTCCGGTTCTCCCGCGGCAGTACGCTCCGGGTCAAAAACTGCTTCACGCGCAGCGGATACGTATTCGCGGGCTGGAACACGGAAGAGCTCGGCAGAGGCGTCGGCCTCGCCGACTTCGCCGAGATCGACCGGAGCATGACGCTCTATGCCCGATGGATAAAAGGCGCGCCGTACGCCGGAGCATATACGCCGCTGGCGGTAACGGAAGGCTTTGAGGGCGTAAGCGAGGACCGGAATTACGAGAAGCTGCTGGACGGCGACGAAGGCACGAAATGGTGCGTTGCCGACGCGGCGGGCGAGTTTTCGGTCGAATTTTCCACCGCGGACTATATCGTTCCCTGCGCTTACGCCATGACCGCCGCCGACGACGCCGCGAGCCATGCCGGATGCGCTCCCCGCAGCTGGACGCTGGAGGCGAAGGCGCACGCGGAGGATGACTGGATCCTTTTGACGGAAGAAGCGGACGACGATACGCTCCCGCCGGTCAACGGCGCGACGATCTTCAAGCCGCTTTTCAATACGGGCGAATACTGCTATTTCCGCCTCACCGTCCGGGGCGTCGGCAGCGCGGGCGCGCTGCGGCTTTCCGAATTCCGCATTCTGACGAACGACGCCGTCCGCCAGGCACGGATCGTCCTTGATCCCAAGGGCGGCAGCGGCGACGTGCAGAGCGTGAACGGAGCCGTGGGCGGCTCGGTCACGCTGCCGGAGTGTCCTTACCAGCGGACAGGCTATGACTTTGCGGGCTGGTCCGCCGGCGCCGACGGAAGCGGGAAGGTCTACGCCGCGGGAGAAGACTG
>DBWE01000174.1:0-130 GCA_002308315.1 Clostridiales bacterium UBA1246
ATGGTCAGATACATGTTCCGCTCTATATTGGTGACGTCGACGATGTTTATTATGCCCTTCGGCTTCTCGTTCAGTACGAAATCGCGGGAAACGAGCTCTTCTCCGGAGTAGGGAGACATGGAATAGATGC
>DBWE01000174.1:178-5632 GCA_002308315.1 Clostridiales bacterium UBA1246
ACGCCCGGGAAATTGCCCACGTGCTGTTTTGAGCCCGTAAGCTTATTGAAAAGCGTGGTTTTGCCGCTGTTCTGATTGCCGACCAGGGCGAAAGTCAGCACGGTCCCCTCGCCGAGAGGATCGCCGCTGCCCTTCGGGTGGAAGCGTCCGCCCTCGCCGAGACCGAGATGCTCGCTGACGGGCGCGGGATTTGCCGCGCTCCGGCGAACGGCGCCGGAGATCGGCTCGACCTCGATCTTGCCCGCGTCGTCGAGTCTGAGCGTAAGCTCATAGCCGTGAAGACAGATCTCGACCGGGTCGCCCATGGGCGCGTATTTTACTACCGTGACCTCCGTGCCGGGTATTATCCCCATATCCAGAAAATGCTGACGCAGCGCGCCGCTGCCGCCGACCGTCAGTACGCGGGCCGAGCGGCCTTCTTTTATTTCTCTCAGTGTCAAGCAGACGCCCTCCTTCTGTCGGATCGGAACCGAGGATCCGAGGTCCCGGGACTCAGACCGTCATTATAGTAAGCGGCCGATAACTTGTCAAGAGCTTCCCGGTTTTTCTGACGTTTTCCCGACGGGAGCGCTTGCGTTTTTTCTCCGCCTGTGGTAAGTTGTTTTCTGAAAGGGCGGGAATGGTATGGCAATGCTGGAATCCGGCGAAATGTATCTTGAGACGATATACGTTCTTTTGAAAAATAATCCGACCGTAAGGGCGATCGACGTGGGTGAAAGCCTCGGCTACTCCAAGCCGTCGGTCAGCCGCGCCGTCGGCCTGCTGAAAAAAGCCGGCTTTGTCGTTACGGATGAGCTGGGCTGTCTCAGACTGACGGAAGCGGGAAAAAAACGGGCAGAGCGGATCTACGAGCGGCATACCGTTCTGACCGGGCTGTTTATCCGGCTCGGCGTGGACGAAAAGACGGCCGCGGACGACGCCTGCCGGATCGAGCATTATATCAGCGATACCACATTCAGCGCGATCAAAGAGCATTTGAATAAATACGGAGGCTGACGCCCGTAGGGACGCGAGTCGAAAAGCGCCGAAAGAGAATGTTCTTATCAGGACTGTCCGGGAAGAGGGGCCGCTGCAGAATGGCAGCAGGCCCCCTTTTTCGTTGAAACGCAGCGCCGTGAACGCGGGCGGGGATCGGAGCCCGGGAGGCCGTACGCATCCCGGCGCGGCTCAGGCGCGCCTTTTCCGCGATCCATATCCCGGCGGCCTTTCGGGAGCCGCTGTATCGCGTACCGAAACTTTATCACACTTCGGCGCTCGCCGCAATACGGAAGAGACGCGGACGGCCGTAAAAACGGACGGCTTGAAAACAAAACGAATGTGTGATAAAGTAGACCGTAGCATATGATACGGGAGGCGCGGCGGCGGTGGACAGATATCTGCGCATAAGACAGCTTGCGGACAGCGGCGGACTGTCGCACGCGTGGATCGTCTTCGGCGAGGACGACGCGGAGAGAGACCGGCTCACGGCGTTTCTTGCCTCGGCCCTGCTCTGCCGGGCAAAAAGCGGACGCCCCTGCGGCAGCTGTCCCGACTGCAGAAAAAGCGCCGGAGGAATACATCCCGATCTTATAAAGGTAGTCAGGCAGCCCGACCGGCGCGAGCTGGTGGTGGAGCAGATACGGGACATGACGGCGGAGGCGTATATACGCCCCAACGAGGCCGGCAGGAAGGTCTTCGTCATAGAGCAGGCGGAGCTTTTGAACGTAAGCGCCCAGAACGCCATGCTGAAGATCATCGAGGAGCCCCCGGCGTACGCGGCGTTCATACTCTCGGCGAGAAATCCCGGCGGATTTCTCGAGACCGTGCGCTCCCGCTGCGTGGAGCTGAGCGCGGCGTCGGGCGGGGAAGAGCGGGTCTTTTCGCCGCTCGCCGAGGAGCTTGCCGGAGCGGTGCTCGCGGGAGATCTGCGCGCACTCGCGGGAGCCTCCGTGAAGGCCGAGAAGCTGGACAGGGCGGATTTTGACGCTCTGACGGACGAGCTGTATATCCTCTTTTCCGTGAAGGCAAGGGAGCCGGAGCTCCGCGAGGCGGCTGCCGAGGCCGCGGGATGGATGGATGCCCTGCGCGGCATGCGCCGCAGCAACGTCAGCGCGGGACACTGTATGGGATATCTTTTGAGTTTGGTAAAGTGAGGAAACGATGCCTGAAGTAGTAAGCGTGCGGTTCAGAAACCGCGGTAAGGTATATTATTTCGATCCCTCCGGGCTTACGCCCGAGGAAGGGGACAAGCTGGTGGTGGAGACCTCCAAGGGTCAGGAAATGGGCGACTGCGTGGGAGGCGTAAGGCAGGTGGGAGACAGCGGCATAGTTCAGCCGCTCCGGCCCGTCATACGCATAGCCACCGAGGCGGATATAAAGCAGGCCGAGGAGAACCGCGCAAAGGAGGCCGAGGCCTTCGATATATGCCAGCAGAAAATAGAGTCCCGCGGGCTCGATATGAAGCTGGTGGACGTGGAATACAGCTTCGACGGCAGCAAGATACTGTTCTTCTTCACCTCCGACGGGCGCGTGGATTTCAGAGAGCTGGTCAAGGACCTGGCGGGAATATTCCATACGCGCATACAGCTCATGCAGATAGGCGTGCGCGACGGGGCGAAGATGCTCGGCGGTCTGGGGATATGCGGCAGGCCCTTCTGCTGCTCGTCGTTCCTCGAGGAATTCCAGCCCGTCTCCATCAAAATGGCGAAAACGCAGTCCCTTTCGCTCAACCCCACGAAAATATCCGGCACCTGCGGGCGGCTCATGTGCTGCCTTAAATACGAGCAGGACGCCTACGAGTATCTTATAAAGACCCTGCCCAAAACGGACACGCAGGTGGATACGCCGCAGGGCAAGGGCACCGTTACGGAGGTCAATCTCCTGCGCCGCACCGTAAAGGTGCGCCTGGACGAGGGGGATCAGACGCCTCAGCCCTGGAGCGCGGACAGGATCGGATATATGATCGACGGAGAGTACAAGGCGCCCGAGCCCGAGCCCGAACGGGAGCCGGACGCGGAGCTGCCCGTCTTCGAGCAGCCCGCCAGAGCGGAGGACGCGGCCGGCGAGGAGCGCCGCAGAGAAAACCGACGCCAGCCGAAGCACGGCGGAGGCAGGCATAAAAATCCCGCGCCCCAGGCCGAGACGCGGGAAAAGGAGGATAAGCAGGAGCGTCAGCCCGGGCAGGACGGCCGGGAGCAGACGGAACGGCGCAAGCCTTCCCGCTCTTCGAGACACAGGAAGCCCGGCCCCGGCGCGTCCGGAGAGAAGAAGCAGACGGACAAAAGCGCGGACAGGCCCGCCGACAGGGGCGCGGAGCTTCGTCAGGACGTGCTGCGCGAGGTGATGAAGGATATCACTTCCGCCGGTCACGCCAAAGCGCAGGGCGGAGACAACGCCGGCGGCGGAAAGAAGAAAAACCGCTACCGCGGACACGGACGCCGCGGCGACCGTCCGCAGCAGGGAAAAAACAGGTCCGACGGGAGCTCGGCGCAGCAGCAGTAACGGGCGGGATCGAAGCCCGACACGGCGATATACGGTTTTCGGCGGCAGCCACAGGGCTGTCGCCGAAAATGTCATAAGCACGGTCCGCTCCGACGCGGAGCGGAGGCAAGCCGGCATGCTTTACAGATCCAGGTCCTCGAAATCGCCGAGATCCCCGCTGCCGCAGCACTCGAAAAAGCGGCAGTTCTTCATCCTGAGCCTGAGCTCGTTGAATTTATCCTTTATGGTATCCCAATAATAGATCACAGCGGCGACCGCGGCCGCGATCACGGCGGCTAACGCCAGCAGCTTAAGGACGGTTTTGATATTTTTCATGTTGACGCCCTCCCGTAAAGCAAGTGAATTTGCGTTCTGTAAATCTATTTTACACTGAAATGAAGAAAAACACAAGCCATATATTGCTGTTTTCGTTTTCAGCTCTCCTGGACATAATAAGAGAAGAATTCAGGCGGACGGGATCCTTCGGATCTCCGGCGTCCGGGAGCGCCGGACCGGAGATCGGCCCGTCAAGACCGATCAAGGGAGTGAAACGGGATCAACTCAATGAGCTTTGCAAAAGGTATGGGCGTGGGCCTTATCGTGGGCATGGCCGCGGGCCTGGCCGCCGCGCCGAAAAAGAAGAAGAGCCGCACCGCGGGGAAGATGCTGAAAAGCCTCGGAAACATCGTGGACGGCGTCGGCGGGGCGCTGGGACTCTGAAACCGAAAACGGGGCCGCCGCAAGATCCTCATTTTGCGGCGGCCCCGTTTTTGTCCTGCAAAGGAATTGCTCCGGAGGGCCGGGCGTGGTAAAATCGAAGCACATAAACAGGAAAGGCGGAGATCGGAATGAACGCCGAGGAAATACTTATCAGCCGCGATCCCCCGGAGAAGGTGCTCAGGCACTGTCTGGCGGTGGGAAAGCTTTCCTTTGACCTGGCGCAGGCGCTCAACGGGGCGGGCTGCCGTCTTGACGCGGAGCTGTGCCGCCGGGGCGGGATACTGCACGATATATGCCGCACGGAAAAAAACCACGCGGAAAGAGGCAGGGAGCTGCTGGCCTCGATGGGGCTGAAGGCCGAGGCGGCTATCGTCGGCGCGCACATGGGCGAGGGCATAGACCCCGGGAGCATAGGCGAAAAGGAAGTCGTATTTCTCGCGGACAAGCTGCTGAAATGCGACAGGCGGGTCTCCGTGGAAGTCCGTTACGGGGACGTCGCGGAGAAGTACGCCGGCGACGCCGAGGCCGTCGCCGCGGCCGAGGAGAGAAAAAAGCAGGCGCTCGCGCTTAAGGAAAAGGCGGAGGCCGTGCTGGGCCGCAGCCTGGATGAAATTTGACAAACCGGGGATACTGCGCTACAATCAAGCCGATCGATATGAGACGGCCGCACGGGGAAAACACGGGCCCCGGCGACCGATAAGTTAAATATCTGCATAAGGAGGAACAGCAATGGCCGTTAAGAATTGTCCCGCATGCGGAAATCCCAATCCCGAAGAAGCGGCTTTCTGCACCGAATGCGGCGCAGCGCTGCCGGTGACCGAGGAGACCCCCGCGCCTGCTGTCGGGACGGAACAGCCCGCGGCTGCCGAAGCGGCGCCCGCGGCTCCCTTTGCGGCTCCGCCGGCGGAGAGCGCATTCGCCCCCCGTCCGGAAGTCGGAGCAGCCGAAGATCCGGCGGCTGAGATAAAGAAAGAAGAAGCCCGTATCGAAAAGGAGGCGCCGGCGTATAATCCGCCGACGTGGTCCGCCGCGCCCGTAACGCCGCCCGCGCCCGTGCTTTCGCCCGCCGCCGCGGANNAAGCAGCGCAAGGCGAACCTGCCCATGACCACCTGGGGCACCGTGCTTTCCATGGTGGCAATGAGCATACCGCTGATCGGCCTCATATTCATGATAGTATGGGCCTGCGGCGGCTGCCGGAAGATAGGCAGGAGAAATCTCGCCAGAGCGTATATCATTCTGCTCATCATAGCCATAGTGATCACCGTGGTCGCCGC
>DBWE01000050.1:0-4664 GCA_002308315.1 Clostridiales bacterium UBA1246
TGCAAGGGCGAATTCAAGGGCATCCATAAAGGCAGGCCGGACGAGACGGACATGAAAGCAGCGGCGGAATTCGCGGCGAAAATCATTGAAAGACGGTAAGCGGCGCTTTGCCGGATCTCAGCCGCCCGTCTCCGCGGCAGGGCTCACCCTTGTCACCTCGCAGCGATCCCGCTCAATGTGAAGCGCATACTCCGTTTTCTCGCCGGCGGGTGAAACCAGTGTCAACAGCGTGTCGCCGGATCTCCTGAAATCGGCGTGCAGCATATAATCCTCCACGCTGTCCATATACCTGATCTCAACTTCGCCGTATTTCTTGTCCGCAAGATAAGCCGTATAGGAACCGTCGAACCGGTAGGTTTCGCCGTTTGCCATGATCTCGGTGTCGTACACGGGAGGATCAAGCAGGCACAGAACGGTGAGAACGATAACGGCGACGGCGCCGAGCGCCGCTCCGACAGTCCTGATTTTCGCGTTTTTAAAGATCGCCGAGGGATACAGGATCATGGCGCAGGCGCAGAACAGGGTGATCAGAATATATCTCGGCATGGAAAACAGGAAATCCGAGAAATAGGTCATGTAAGAAAAAGCCGTCAATACAAGCATAGGCAGAAGGATAAGATAACCCCACCACCGGTCTTTTTTCATCCAATAGCCGACGAACCCCATGGGGAAGCAGAGGAGCGTCCAGATAAACCAATATCTGTAGTATACGAACAGCTGCCAGCCGAGCTGGCTGAACGGCACCTGGATAAGATAAACCAACGGCTGACTGATGAGGAAGAATACAAAGCATTTCAGCGCGGAGTCCAGATTGCTTTTGCTGTTCATGATGATGATTATGCCGAACAGTATCCACAGCTCGAAAGTGACCGTGATCGCGATAAACGAAGTATGGTAAAGCCCCGGAATGATTGCCGCAGCGGCAGTAATAACGCCCGCTGAGACGGCTGCCGCGATCAGCTTCGGCCAGGTCAGGTCGAGGCCGCCGAATACTTTTCTGAAAATCTCAGACATGAAATCATCAAGATCCTTTCAATAAAACATTTTACGGAAGCAAAAGACTTTTATTCGCGGAACGTCAACTTTATTGAGCGGCCCCTGTGTTTATCCGGCAAACGCAGGGGCCGCTCGATATTTTTCGGGTTTTATGGTTCGGTCCGGATCGTGTTGAGCTTTCGCCTGACAAATACCAGATAAAAAGCGATCACCGTCAGCGGAATGACGCTCCCGACAAGGGAGACGGCTCCGGGCTGACTGACGACGACGTTGAAGATCGCGTGGAAAGTGATCGACAGAGACAGCAGGGCAGCGGTACCGATGGCGTGCAGCCAGAGCCGATCCCAGAGAAACAGCAGGCCGATCGCCGTAAAAGCGCCGCATACGACGTGCATGGCGCCGGTGCCGAAGCCGCGGATCGTCAGCGCAAGCAGATTTTCGCTGCCGAAGCCGGCGAGGTAACACGCGTTTTCAAAGGTCGCGAAGCCGACGGCGATCATTTGGATACCGCCGACGGCATACTTCCGCCGAGGCTCAAAAACCATAAGATAGAAGAGCACGGGCAGCAGCTTCATGCATTCCTCGACGATCGGCGAGACCTCATAGGCCGCGGTGGTCAGATCGGCGCCGATATATGCGGCGATAAAGGTACTGATGTAGGCCGAAAGCAGGCAGGAGGTCATACCGACAAGGAAAAACAACAGCACGCGCCGCCAGTTCGGCTGGAGGAAAAACAGTGCCAGCAGCAGCGGAGCCGCGAGGCAGACGTAAATATTCTCGATATAGCTCACGCACGCACCGCCCTTCTGACTGCCGGCAGGAGAGGGATAAAGCTGAGCGTGATCAGAGTGTCGGCAAATAAATACGGACTCGTCCAGTCATCCGTGTACCAAAAACAGGAGGCCGTCCACGTGGCGTATTCCGCAAAACAGAACAGCAGAACGGCGGCACACAGCGGCATATATCTCCTGTCGGACCCGTGAATAAACGTCAGGCCCCGGATCGCGTGGAGCATAAGCAGCCCCATCAGCACGGCGCATATAAGATTGCTCAGAACGCCGCCCCACTGCAGATAGAAAGCGCACATTCCGGCCGCAATAACAACGCCGAGCCAGGGCAGCGCGCCCCTTATGCGCCATGCTTCCGCCGGAAGAAGCTGCCGAAGCAGGAGAAACAGCAGCAGATAGGACGAATACCAGCTGAATTCCGGAACGTAACTGTAAGGGGGCGTCCTTTGAAAAAAGATCAAAAACGTCCCCCAGTACAGATCGCCGAGCGCCCAGCAGCCGTAAAAGGCGGAGAGCAGGATCCACGCTTTCTCCCGCGTCCGCACGGCGCGGACCGTGCCGACGGAAAGACATATGACGGCAACGGTTATCTGCAGGGCGTTTTCACAGCTTTCGGCCATTTTCCCGCTCCTTTTCCGACAGCAGCCTTTTCAGGCGAACGCAGAAGACCGTGAACAGCGTGCCGAGGGCAAAAGCAAGCACCGCGACGAAGATATAGCCCGCCGCTCCGCTGCGGACAAAAATGCTTGCCATAAGGCTTTGCCGGATCGCTTCGGCGGGCGTACGCAGCACGGCTTTTGAAACGGCATATCCCGCCGCGACGGTAAGAGCAATACAGACCGCCGCCATACCCGCGCAGGCGGCGCGCAGGCGGCGCATACCGCGCTCGCGCGCCATGCGTTTCGCCTTGTTATGCAATTCGGAAATCCGCTCTTTACTCGAACGCATGCGTGATCCCCTCCTTCTCCAGCTCCCGGCGCAGCAGTTTTTTTCCGGCTGTTACAAGATTATCGACCTTCTTCGTGGCGCAGCCGATGACGGACGCCGCCTGAGCGTAGCTCAGGCCCATGGCGTAGATAAGCCAAAGCGGCTCGCGGTAGCGCGCGTCGGTGCGCGCCAGGCAGCGCTGAAGCGCAGCACCGCGTTCCGAGCGCAGGATCGCGTCCTCCGGAGAGTCCTCCGACGGAGGCAATTCGTCGTCCAAGGAAAATTCCTGCAGGCGTGTCCGGAGTCTGTGAAAGCGAGAAGCCTCATGCCGCGCCGCCTTGAACAGATACGCGCGGAAGCATCCCTTGCGGATAGTCGGCTTGCGTACCATTATCCGCGCAAACAGCTCCAGCATAAGGTCCTCCGAGTCCTGATAATTATGAAGGAAGCCGTACAGATATGCGATGACCGCGTCGCCGTATCGGAGCATCAGCGCGTCGCATGCGGCCTCGTCGCCGGAAAGATATCTGCCGTAAAGCTCGTCGTCATCGGGCATATCGGTACCTCCTTCCTCAAAAATAATTATAGATTTTTTCTATTATACAATATTTAAATGACTCAATCAAGCACTTATGTTTTCAAAGTAAAAAAAGAATGTTATCACGATAAGCAGAGCGCCGATCTCAAAAGCAGTTTGCCTCCGTCGCCGCATCCGTCATTACCGTCTGAAGCGGATCATCGCTCATGCGCGGCATGAAGCGTCCGCGCAGCGCGCTTTGCAAATCTGATAACGGATTTATCATGATATACAGTCTATCGCCGAACGAAGGATAAGTCAATGGCAAAGGAGTCCCGAATTATTTTTTTGCTTTTTTTTAAGGAACTTTCCCCAAAAAAGACTCTATACGGACAGAGACCTTTTTTATAAAAACGCAGGAAAGGAGACGACCGGACATGAGAACGGCACAGGAGAGAGTAGACGTCCTTCACGGGCTTGCGCGAAAGCTCCGGCACAGGCGCCGACAGGCCGCGCTTGCACGGCTCGGGGCTGTCTGCGGGATACTGCTGATCTGCCTGACCGGAGAGATCTTGAAGCTGGATCATGTACATACCGGCGTGTCGCCCGGAATGTACACGGGTGCGACGATGCTGTTTGAAAGCGCGGGAGGCTATGTTCTGGTGGCGGTGATCGCATTCGCGGTCGGCGCGGTCATTACATCCGTCCTGGTGCGGCGCAGACAGCAGACGGCCGCAATCGAGAAGGAAAACAGTCAAAAAACCGAACCGAAAGGCGAGAGAGGAGATAATTTATGAAAGCAAAGAAGCTGTTGGCTTCGCTGCTGACGCTGTGCATGCTGCTGTCGCTGCTTCCCGCGGTGACGCTGGCTGCCGGCGAAACGGTAAGCGTTGCATCCGACACCACTTCGTGGACGGACGGCAACACTTACGTGGTCAGCGGCGAGGTCACGATCGAAAGCCGCATCAACGTCAGCGGCAGCGTCACGCTGCGGCTGAACCCGGGCTGCACGCTTAACGCGCAGAAGGGCATTCAGCTCGGCGAAAACGGCAACAGCCTGACCATCGAGGGCAGCGGTACGCTGAACGCGACCGGTGCAAGCGACCATGCCGGCATAGGCGGAGGTCCCGGGAACAGTCACGGCGGTGTGCTCGTTATCAACGGCGGCACGATAAACGCCACGGGAGGCTCATATACCTCGAACAACCACATTTATTCAGGCGCCGGAATAGGCGGCACCACCTACGGCTACTNNCATCACCATCAACGGCGGCGTCGTCAACGCCGTCGGCGGTACCGACGCCGCGGCCATAGGCGGCGGCTCCAACGCGTACTGGGTAGGCAGCTACGGCCAGGGCCGCAGATGTGTCATCAACGGAGGCGTCGTCAATGCCACCGCCCGGGGCTACGGCGCGGGCATAGGCGGCGGCGGCTCG
>DBWE01000050.1:4718-7952 GCA_002308315.1 Clostridiales bacterium UBA1246
GACCGCCGTCAGCGAAAATGGATACGGCATCGGCCCCGGCAGGCAGAACGGTCAAAACCATGAGGGCGAGGTCGGCACGATCACGCTGGGCTGGACGAACGCGAGCGATTTCATCAACGTACAGTCGTATCGCGGAACGATAGTATTCAGCGACCTGTTCGTGCTTGACGGCACGAATACTGTCGCCACGGCAGAGAACGCCGGCGGACACAAGATCGTGCCCACAGGCTCCATATCGATCACATTTGAGACCTTCGGCGGCACGCAGGTGGCCGATCAGAGCGTCAGCCTGAACGATACTATTCAGAGACCCGCGGATCCCGTCCGCGAGCGCTCCGTCTTCAAGGGCTGGTACCAGATCACCAACGGCCGCTTCGCCTCCTCCGCATGGGACTTCAGCACCCCCGTTACCGGCAAGGTGACGCTGGGCGCCGCGTGGGGCTACGGCGGCACGACCACGTGCGACAGCGGCAGCACGGGCTACTCCGGTCAGGAGCCCAGAAGGCTCGTGGACGGCAATGACAACACCAAGTGGTGCACCAGCTACGATAATCACCCCTGGACCATAACGTTCCATATGGACAGACCGATCGNNTGTTACGGCTTACATCTTCAACACGGCCGAAGATGCGTGGAAATATAACAGCCGCCACCCGCAGAGCTGGACGCTGGAGGGTCAGCGTATCGACGGCACATGGGTCACACTGGACTCCGTGACCAACGATACCATACTTCAGCCCGTCAACAACACGGATTTTCTCTACAACGTCGACAACCCCGGCGCGGAGCCGTACATCGCTTTCCGCTGGAACGTTCCCGATACCAGGGGACATACCACGCTGCAGATGTCCGAGCTGACGATGGTGTATGACGACAGCGTTACCGCNNGACGGCTCAGTACACCTACACCTTCAACAACACATGGTCGCCTGCGATCGCAACAGTAACAGAGGCCGCGAGCTACACTGCTCAGTTCGATAGCACCGTCAACGAATACACGATCACCTGGCTCGACGGCGACGGCAATACGCTGTATACGGAGCAGGTCGACTACGGCGAGACGCCCGTGTACACGGGTGCTGCGCCCACGAAGACCGCGACCGATCAGTATACCTACGTCTTCAACAACAGCTGGAGCCCGGCGATCACGGCAGTCACCGGGGACGCGGAATACACCGCGCAGTTTACTCAGACTCCCCGGCAGTATACCGTCACCTGGAAAGACGGCGACGGCGAGACGCTGAAAACCGAATCGGTCGATTACGGCGCCACGCCCGCATATACGGGCGATACGCCCACGAAGACCGCCACGGATCAGTATACCTATACTTTCGACGGCACATGGAGCCCGGAGATCACTTCCGTCACCGGAGACGCGGAATATACCGCGCAGTTCACTGAGACCCTTCGGCAGTATACCGTCACCTGGAAAGACGGCGACGGCAGCGTGCTGAAGACAGAAACGCTTTACTACGGCGATATGCCCGTTTATTCGGGCGATACGCCCACGAAGACCGCCACGGATCAGTATACCTATACTTTCAACGGCACATGGAGCCCGGCGATCACTTCCGTCACAGGGAACGCGGAATATACCGCGCAGTTTGACGGAGAGGCGCAGCCCTACACGGTCTCCTTTGTTTACGGCAACGGCGAAGAAACGTATAGCGTGGACGTAGCGGAAGGACAAACTGCGGAGCAGCCTGCTCAGCCCCAGATGGATGGCCGGACCTTTATGGGCTGGTATGCCGACGGCTCGGCCGAGAGTTATGACTTCACCGCCCCTGTAACGCAGTCCGTCACGCTGCGCGCGCAGTGGGCGTATGACGGCATCAGCGCCATCGGCGGCACGGAGGGCTACGCCGGTGAAGGGTACGCCAACCTCTTTGACCGCACGGACAAAAAATGGTGCACGTCCTTCGGCGGCTCCGCTTACGTGGAGTTCGACGCTCATCAGCTTATAAAGCCGACGGGTTATATCTTCGTAACCGGAAACGACACGTACGATAATCCCGGACGCAACCCCGAATCCTGGACCCTGCAGGCAAAGCGTTCAAAGTATGACACGTGGACTACCGTGATCTCTGTGACCGACAATACAGTGATGCAGGGCGTCAGCAACACCCCGTACCGGTTTGAGATACCGCAGACGGAAAACAGTCAGAGTTACCGCTTTTTCAGACTTACGTTCAATGAAATAAGGAACGGCACGAACATCCAGCTCAACGAGATATACCTGCTGGGCGTCGAAGCCGCGCCTCTGCCGGCAATGACGGTGGTTTTCACCCCCGGCGAGGGATCCGGCAGTCCTCAGACCTGGACCGTGCAGCGCGGCGAGGGCATCTACCTCGGCAGCGTCAGCTTTACCGCTCCCAAAGGCAAGCTGTTCACCGGCTGGCTGTGCGACGGCGAGCTGCTGGGACCCTATTCCGTATTTTATCCCACTGACGACTGTGAGATCGTCGCGCAGTGGGACTACGCCCGTACGCTGACCTTCCTTCCCGGAGAGGGAAGCGGAAAAGCAATGACGCATACCTCGACGGACGGTTCGATCATCGACCTTCCGTACCGTGATGAGATCGATTTTGTTCCGCCGGAGGGCAAGATACTCGGCGGCTGGCTCTGCGGCGAAAAGGAATACGAGCCCGGAGAAATGTTCAAGGTATCCGGCGACGCGACCTTCACCGCCAAGTGGGTCGACATGCACACCGCGACCTTCCTTCCCGACGCCGATGCGCAGGACGAGGACGCGATCGTGATCGAGTGCGCGGAGGGTGAGCGGCTTTATCTTTACGATTATTATGACTATTTCTGCGAAGGGTCGTCAGATGAAGAGACTGAGTATTTCGGCTGGAAGGTGACAGTCGGAGAAGACGCCCCGGTCGTTATGCGGTCCGGTATGTATGTTGTGATGACGGACGACGTGATCATGGAGCCCGTCCGGTATCCCGATGAAACCTGCGGCTGGGAAGATCTTCAGGAAGCCATAGAGGCGGCGGCGAACGGAGAAGATAACGATCTCGTCACGTACCTTCCGGACGGAACGCCCGTGATCACACTCGCCGCGGACGCAGTATTCTCCGTCGATTTTGATGATTACGACGAGCCTTCAATAGAGATCATGTCCGATGACGGCGATCCCGAAGATCCGGAGGATCCCGAAGATCCCGAAGATCCGGAGAATCCCGAAGATCCCGAAGATCCCGAAGATCCCGAAGATCCCGAAGATCCGGA
>DBWE01000050.1:7993-13074 GCA_002308315.1 Clostridiales bacterium UBA1246
GCGATCTCCATCGGAGAGAACACTTCGATCATACTCGACCTTAACGGCCACATGATATTCAAAAACAAAGGCGGCGTGATCAAAGTCTTCGGCGAGCTGACCATCTGCGACAGCGTCGGAGGAGGCTTTGTGTTCGGCGGCGACACCGGCGTCTACGTCGGTGAGGGCGGCTCGCTCACGCTGGACAGCGGCACGATCAGCGGCACCGACTGTGTTGACGTCTCCAGCGGCTCGTTCACCATGAACGGCGGCCTGCTCATGGGCAGCGAGGACGACGGCGTCGAGATCCGCAACGACGGCTCGTTCACCATGAACGGCGGCGCGATATCGGGCTGCGGTTACGGCGTATATCCCAACGGCGGTACGTTCACGATGAACGACGGATCGATATATGATATTGAGGAGGACGGAATATATATCGAGTCCGGCGACGCCGTTATAAACGGCGGCGCGATCAGCGTCTGTGAAGACGGCATATATTCCGAAGAACTCGGCGACATCATCATGAACGGCGGCATGATCGCCGACAGCAGATACTACGGCGTGTATATTGACGACGAAAGCACGTTCGACATGAGCGGCGGTACGATCGTCAACAGCGGAAAATACGGCGTCTATCTCGACGACATAAGCTCGTTTGACATGAGCGGCGGCGTCATCGCCGACAGCGGATACTATGGCGTATACGTCTACTGCGACAGCACGTTTGACATGACCGACGGCATTATAACCGGCAACGGAGAGTACGGCGTGTACAACACAGGGCGCTTTGTGATGAGCGGAGGCGCCATCACGGAGAACGGCGTGGGCAGCAGCTTCTTCACGCCGGATTATCCGTATGAGTTAGAACTGCGCGGCGGCTATGACAGCAGCGAAAACGCACAGCGCGGCGGCGTATACATTTCCAACAGCGATTATTTCGTGTACGGCCCGGTCAAGCTCATGAGCGATGACCTCGAGGAAGCACCGGAAGAGGAATTCCTTCCCGGCTTCTTTATGGAGGACGGCGAGATCTCCGGCAACAGCGGCTGCGGCGTCAATGTCGACTATGACGGCTTGTTCGTAATGGACGGCGGCGAGGTCTCCGGCAACAGCGCGACCGGCGTGCTGGTCTACGGCAGATTTGAACTCATCGACGGAGAGATATCCGGCAATACCGCAGGATCCAACTCATTCCGCGAAGTGTTTGCAAAGAGCGCCGACGGCGATATCGAGGATGAGTCCTCCATGACGTTTGGCGGCGGCGTATTCGTCTACAGCTCAGAATACTACGGCCCATGGGTCCTCAAAGGCGAACGTATCCTGACCGATGACGACGGCGAAGAATTCTTCGCCGAAGAAGATGAATTTCAGGGCTGCCGCGGCTTCTTTATGAGAGGCGGCGAGATCTCCGGCAACGAGGCTGACGTCGGCGGCGGCGTTATGATCGCAGAAGGCATGTTTGTGATGGACGGCGGCGAGATCTCGGACAACCACGCGCAAATGGCCGGCGGCGTTGAAGCCGGAGGAGGATACTTTGAACTGCGCGGAGGCACGATAACCGGAAACACCGCGGATTACTACGTCGGCGGTGTGTCCGCCAATGAGATCTCGATCTGCGGCGATCCGGTCATAGACGGGAACTTCACAACGTATCTGTATTACGACGTGCCGTGGGTCGAGTATCCCGAGGAGCCGCAGGTCAAAGGCGCGCTCACCGGTAATACGGCTCCCGCGAGGACCGCTAAACCCGTACCCAGCAATCTTAACATCCACTATAATGTGACCATAATCGGCGAGCTCTCGGACGACGCGCACATCGGCATAACGCCCACGGGGTATCTTGATGAATACGGTTACATGGGCTCGTACGATCCGGAGATGATATGGGTGTTCACATACGGCCTGGAAGAGTACGGCACGGCGGATGTTTTCTTCAGCGATCTGCCGGAACTGATCGTAACGTCGATGAGTGTGGACGACTACGGCTGTCCTGTTGACGGCGACTACGAGGGCGAGACCTACACCGAGGCAGTCCTGGTCGGCGGTGTGCCCGTGTATTTCTTCACTACCGAAGAGGATCTTGAGGATTACTATGATTTCACCGACGATCCGAGCAGCGGCAAAGTGTATGATTTCTGCGAGATCGTCTCCTGCCTGCCCGGCGAGACGATAGCCATGCCCGAGGATCCCGTCCGCGGAGAGTGGATTTTTGACGGCTGGTATCAGATTAATGAAGATAATCTGGAAGTATCACCGGAGGACGGTGCGGAGCCCTTTGACTTCGATACCGTCATCGAGGAACCCGTTTTCCTCGTCGGACAGTGGTCCTGCACAGTGACGCTGGATCCGAACGGAGCGACGGTCCCCGTCGACGACGAGACCGGAGAGCCGATCGAGTATACGGAAATCATCAGAAACGACGCAAACTACCTGCTCCCGGACGAGGATGAACTCTTAAGTTACGCAGATTTCAACTGGATACCGCCCGTGGATCCCGAAACCGGCGATGCCCTGATATTTGACGGCTGGGTCATCGTAGGCGAGAACGGTGAAGAAGAATTCGTGGAAGACAGTTCGGTCGAACTGACCGGCAGCACGACGTTCAAGGCCGTATGGCGCGGCCCGAACGCCTGGGAACGCCTGTGCGAGGATTTTTGGGGCGCGTATGAAATCACGGACGCCGATACAGCGACGATCACCCTGACCGAGGACGTGATACTGACACGCAGGGACGAAGTATACGGCTCCCTCTTCTGGGGAGACGAAGGTCAGGATGTGAAAAACCTGATCCTTGACCTGAACGGACATGTGATCGACATCAGCAACGGCGCAGTCGAAGATTTCCTGTTCGGTGTATATGAGGGAGGCACGCTGACCATTCGTGACAGCGCTCCGAACGGCGGCGGCGCGATCATCGGCGGATTTACCGAAAGCGACGCTGAGGCCTTGTTGGCAGCCGACATCGGCAGCGGCTGCGAGATCACCGGCGGATTAACCGACAGCGGCGCAGTGGCAATGAGAGGCAGCGACGTCACGGCGACCTTTGAAGACCCGACCTTCGAAATCGGCCTTATGATCCGCGCCCAAAGAGGCTGCGTGATCGTCGAGGGCGGATCGCTCATACTGGAGGGCGGCGAGATCAGCGGCTTCGGCAGATGCGCCGTCTCGGTCGACTTCGGAGCGACCTTTATCATGACCGGCGGCGAGATCTCCGACAACGCTTTCAAGGGCGTGGAAAACTTCGGACGCTTTGAGCTTATCGACGGTTCCGTCACCGGCAACGGCTTTGCTTTCCGCGGCATGCTCGAGGGGAAAGAGGAGTATGTAGTCATTTCAGATGACATCGAGCTCTGCGACCCGGACGGCGATTCCTCTGAGCTGAGGAAAAACAAGTCTTTCATCGGATATAATGAAACGATCCCCTTCGGCGGCGGCGTGTTCGTTGACTGTGAGCCCCGGCGGTTCTTCTTAAGAGACGTCGATCCCGAGCTGCCTGAAGAGGACGAGTTCGTGCCCGGATTTTTCATGAGCGGCGGCACGATCGACGGAAACTATGCCGAGAACGGCGGCGGCGTGTTCGTGATGAGCGGCAGCTTCACCATGAGCGGCGGCGATATCTCCGGCAACGAGGCGGAAGAATGCGGCGGCGGCGTTTACGTCTGTGACGGCGGCGGTTACGGCTACCCCGTTATCGAGTCATTTACCGAAGTCGTTACCGTTAAGAGCGGCGCGTACCCGTTCGAAGCCGCCGGCGGCCCCGCGTTCACGATGACCGGCGGCACGATCAGCGGAAACATCGCCGGATACGAAGGCGGCGGCGTATATGCGGAAGATGACAGCAATGATTATTATGTCAAATCCGCTCCGACAGACGCCGAGTATGTCATGCCGGTGATCTTCCTGATGACGGGAGGCACCATAACCGGCAACTGCTCGATGCACGTCGGCGGCGTGTCGGTCAACGGATACCACGGCTTTGAGATGAGCGGCGGCAGCATCACAGACAACTGTTACACAGTGGATTATTACGGTGAAGGTGCAGGCGGCGTGGCTGCTTTCGCCCCCGTATTCCTGTCCGGAGACGTCCGTATCACCGGCAACCGCTGGGTGCCCGACGAAGAATACGGCGAGGAATACGACGAAGAATACGACGAAGAATACGGCGCCGGCCTCAGTATGTACAGGTACTGCGAAAGCAACCTGGGCCTCTTCGGAGTAAGCAGGATCATCATTACGGGACCGTTGTCGGATGACGCCCGCATCGGCGTGTCCTATTACTACTACGACTCGGAATACCCGATTATCCTTACCGAAGGTATTGAGGGCAACGGCGACGCGTCCAACTTCCGCAGCGATTCGGTCGATTTCGCCACCGTACTCATGGAGAGAGTCACCGAGGTCTATGATGAAGAAACCGAAGAATATACGGAGAGCGTGACGTACGAGATCGCGCTCGTTGAGAGCGACGGGATGGCGGTCTTCGCGCTGTGCGATGCGGAATCGTTTTTCGAAAACAAGGATCCCGATTCGATTTACATGATAATGGGCGTGCTGGAAGACGAGCCGCTCACCCCGCCCGACGATCCCGAGATGGAGGGTTATGTCTTTGAAGGCTGGTATGAGGTCGTTATCAGCGCTGTGGACGGTATGCCTGTCTTCCAAGAAAGCGACGAGCCCTTTGACTTCAGTCAGCCCATCGAAAACTTTTTTGGCGAAGCCGCGTTCTTCATCGCAAAGTGGACAGAGATCCCCGTGCTTGAGATCACCGCTCAGCCGGTCGATTTCGAAGGCCGGATAGGCGACGCGGCCGGCTTCACGGTCGAAGCGACGGGCGAAGAGCTGAGCTATCAGTGGCAGTACTCCGGCGACGGCGGCAATACCTGGGCCGATTCCGGCCTGCCGGGCAACAAGACGGCGACGCTGTCTGCCGAGCTTACCGAAGCAAGACTGAGATACATGTTCCGCTGCGTCGTTACCGACGCAAACGGCGACAGCGTGATCTCCGACGCGGTGCGCATGATCAAGCAGACTCCCGCCGTTGAGCTCGCGATCACCGCTCAGCCGGCGGACTATGTCGGCGAGATAGGCGACGAGGTCAG
>DBWE01000141.1:0-392 GCA_002308315.1 Clostridiales bacterium UBA1246
AAGCGCGCCTGGTGGAAGAAATTCGTGCAGGAGTCCCCCTACAACGTGGGCATAGACGCGGACATACTCATGAATCCGAGAGTATGGGTGGCGTCGGGCCACGTGACGAATTTCAACGATCCGCTCATCGACTGCAAGGCCTGCAAGCGCCGTCACCGCGCCGACAAGCTCATTGAGGAATGGGCGCTTTCCACGGGGACCGAGTGCAACGTCGAGGCGATGACCAACGAGGAAATGGTGGCGTATATCCGTGAAAAGCAGATACCCTGCCCCGGCTGCGGCAAATGCGATTTTTCCGACATAAAGAAGTTCAACCTGATGTTCAAGACTCATCAGGGCGTCACCGAGACCACCGGCTCGGACGTTTATCTGCGTCCCGAGACCGCCCAGGG
>DBWE01000141.1:527-675 GCA_002308315.1 Clostridiales bacterium UBA1246
CTGGAGTTCTTCTGCGAGCCGGGCACGGACCTTGAGTGGTTCGAGTACTGGCGCGGCTTCTGCCGCAAATGGCTGCTGGAGCTCGGCATGAATGAGGAATGCCTGCGCCTGAGGGATCACAGCCCCGAGGAGCTGAGCTTCTATTCCA
>DBWE01000141.1:832-954 GCA_002308315.1 Clostridiales bacterium UBA1246
CTCGGCGCGGACCGCGTCGCGCTCGCGTTCCTCGTGGACGCTTACGACGAGGAAGTGATAGACGCGGAGAAGAACGATGTGAGGACCGTGCTGAGACTGCATCCCGCCCTCGCGCCGTACAA
>DBWE01000141.1:1083-2748 GCA_002308315.1 Clostridiales bacterium UBA1246
AGGTGGGCACGCCCTTCTGCGTGACCGTGGATTTCGACACGCTTGAGGACGGCTGCGTTACCGTGCGCGAGCGCGACAGCATGGAGCAGGTGCGCGTCAGCGTCGAAGAGCTTGAAAAGTATATAGCCGAGAGAATAAAATTCTGAGGGGCGAGGGATTTTGAACAAGAGCATTCGTTATAAGGAGCTGCGCGTATTTGCCGAGGAAATACGCGTGAACACACTGAAAACCTTTGAATTCAACGGCTTCGGGCATATAGGCGGAGCGATGTCGATAGTTGAAGCAGTCGCGCTGCTGTACGGCGAATTCATGCGTTATGATCCCCGGGACCCGTCCTGGCCCGACAGGGACAAGCTCGTCATTTCGAAGGGCCACGCGGGACCGACGGTCTACGCGACGCTGGCGATGAAGGGCTTTTTCCCGCAGTCGATGCTCTGCGAGCTGAACAGAGGCGGCGGACGCCTGCCCAGCCACTGTGACCGCAACAAGACTCCGGGCATAGACATGACCACCGGCTCTCTCGGACAGGGCATATCCGCCGCGATAGGCATAGCCCTCGGCGACAGGATGGACGGCCGCGACAGCCGCACTTACGTGATAATAGGCGACGGCGAGCTGGACGAGGGACAGAACTGGGAGGGCTTCATGTTCGCGAAGCATTACGCCCTCGATAACCTCACGGCCATAATCGACGTGAACGGTCAGCAGCTGGACGGATACACGAAGGACGTCATGGACACCGGAGATATCGCCGCGAAGCTGCGCGCCTTCGGCTGGTACACCGTGGAGACCGACGGCCACGACATAGAAAAGCTCTATAAGGCCTTTGCCGACGTAAAGGCGAACACCGGCGCGCCCGGCGCCATAGTCATGCACACCAAAAAGGGACACGGCTGCTGCTTTGCCGAAAACATAGTCAACAACCACCATATAAATTTCAAGCCCGAGCAGATGAAGGAAGCTCTCGAAAAAGCGGGCGCGGTCCTTGACGAAGCCAGGGCAGCGCTGCTGAAGTGAGGGGGGACGCGGAATGTTTAAAGTCAAAAACGAACTGAAGCCCGCCGAGCAGCTCATGCGCGAGGCCTACTGCTCCACGCTCATCGAACTGGCCGAGAGCAACAAAAACATCGTGGCGCTGGACGCTGACCTTATAAGCTCCTCGGGCATGAAGCCCTTTTTCGCGAAGTTTCCCGAAAGAGCCGTACAGTGCGGCATAGCCGAGGCGAACATGATAGGCGTAGCCGCCGGACTGTCGTTGACGGGGAAGATACCGTTCTGCCACAGCTTCGCGCCCTTCGCTTCCCGCAGGGTCTGCGATCAGATATTCATTTCCGCCGCCTACGCAAAGCTGAACGTGCGCATAGTCGGCAGCGATCCGGGCGTGACCGCGGCGTACAACGGCGGCACGCACATGCCCTTCGAGGATATGGCCGTGCTCCGCGCCATACCCGATATCACGCTGATAGAGCCCTGCGATCCCGTGCAGCTGGCAGATACCGTGCGCCAGCTCGCCGACGTATACGGCGTATACTACCTGCGCATGGCCCGCAAGAGCTCCGTTTCGATATACGAGGAGGGAAGCACTTTCCAGATAGGAAAGGGCAATCTGCTGAGAAACGGTACGGACGTTACGATCATAGCCAGCGGCATCATGGTGGCAGAGGC
>DBWE01000141.1:2810-3153 GCA_002308315.1 Clostridiales bacterium UBA1246
GATACCGAGCTTATCGCCGAATGCGCCGAGGAGACCGGCGCGATAGTCACCGCCGAAAATCACAATATTTACGGCGGGCTCGGCAGCGCGGTGGCCGAGGCCTGCGTGAAGACCGTTCCGGTGCCCGTTGAAACGGTCGGTACGGACGACCGCTTCGGACAGGTGGGCACCGAGGATTTCCTGCGCAGGGAATACGCCCTCACCGCCGAGAGGATAGCCGAGGCGGCGAAAAAAGCGATAGAGAGGAAATAACATCCTCCGCCGCGGGCGCGTAATCGCGCCGCGGAGAGGGATAATAGTATCGGGACGCCGGGCAGGCGCGTGAGATACAGCGCGCCCGCCC
>DBWE01000141.1:3199-4808 GCA_002308315.1 Clostridiales bacterium UBA1246
CTTTTGCGGCAGCCCCAAAATTATCGGAACGTACAGAAAAACATATACGGCGGTATCTTTGTGATTCCGTTTTCCTTTGAGTAGTTTTTAGGGTGAATGATATAAGAACGCGCGATGCGGCCGGAATAGAGTTTGCGGAACTCATTCAGCGACGAAGCGGTATAGTTCTTTGAAGATTTTACTTCAACGGGGAAGATACGGAAACCGGTCTTGCTTTCATTTGAGAGGAGAAAGTCGATTTCGATATCATTGCGGTGCTTATCCGCATTGTATCGCGTGTAAAAAAACAGCTTTTTTCCTTTTGCCGCTATCATCTGCGCTATCATGTTTTCATACAGCATTCCTTCATTCAGCGAAAGACGCCCGTCCATGATCGCTTTATATAACTTCTGATCCGACAGCTCGTTTTCGCTGAAAGCGAGACTGACCAAAAGACCGGTGTCGCCCATGTAGCACTTTACGGCGGAGTCGATTTTGCTCAGCGCAAAGCCTACGTTGGGATCGCTGCACCTATAGCATAGATTGCAGATCATGGAGTCGTCCAGCCAGAAAAGAGGATCGTCATACTGTGCATAGCGCCCATCGGCGTCGATCTGAGAGAGAACTATCTTTTTTTCATGCGTGGACAGATAGCCGGGGATATTCTCAAAGAGAGCGGAAACACGGGAGTTGTATCGCAGGGACGCTTTTTTGATGTCGTCGCGGTAAAGATTAAGAATATCCCGCTTTTCCAGGTCGCTTGCATAAAAATCCCGTCCGTTTTCCGCATAGGCTACGATGCTTTGCGGCATTCCGCCCACGAGCATATATTCCCGAAACAGCCGCATTGCTCTGACATGCATCTTTTGCTCAAGGGGCTTTTCTTCACGGCAGCACTGCCGGATATACTCCAGCAGAAGATCTTCTCCCATGGCTTCTGCGAATTCCTCGAAATCCACCGGGTACATTTTGAGCTTTCGTTCTTCCGAGGGGACGGTGATGTTTTCAACGTTTTCCTTTATGGAGATCAGAGAGCCAGTCTCGATAAAGTCATAACGGCCGTCTGCCGCCAAATATTTTACGGCTTCCCTCGCGCGGGGAAATTTCTGAATCTCATCGAAAATGATCAAGGAATCCCGCGGAAAAAGCCTGACGTTGTATTCCAGGGAAAGGTTTTGAAAGAATATGTCCGGCTCGTTCAGATTATCGAAATTGTCCTTCACGCTTTTCGGAGCGGTGTTGAAATCGACGAGGATATGGGAGCGGTACTGTTCGCGGCCGAACTTTTCCGCAATGGTAGATTTGCCTACGCGCCTCGCGCCCTCGATCAAAAGGGCTTTTTTCCCCTGAGATTCCTGCTTCCATTTCAAAAGCCCCTGATACAGCTTGCGTTCAATTTCCATTTCATTGCCTCCTTGACGGTTTCCCACAGTACGCAGAGTGAATGATAACATATTTCCCCGCTGCGCGCAAGGTATTCTCACAACAAAACGGCCGCTGCGCGCAGAGTATACACAAAAATACGGGTGAGGGAAAGAGACGGAGCTTTCTCTGAAAGTCCCCAAAAAAAAGAAATCGGAGCCCGGCGGAGCGGGTCCGATTTCGAGAGGAATTCCGTGCCGCCGCTGCC
>DBWE01000018.1:0-296 GCA_002308315.1 Clostridiales bacterium UBA1246
CCCTTGCAGCGGACGAGCTTGCGCTCGCCTATGCAGAAGCGCACGCTGCCGTACTCGCTGTCAAGGATCACCTCATAAGGCGTGGACGAAACGACCGCGGGCAGCTTTCTGCCGTCCTTGACCAGGTCCATCTTCATCTGACGGAGCGTGGTGTTCAGAGAGCCGCCGCCGCGGGTATTGCCCAGCCACAGATCCGCCTTGCCGAATTCCTCGCTGCCGCCGTTGGCCATAAAGAAGGCCATGAACGAGCCTCTGCGGGAAAACGGCGCAAGAGTGAGTCTGACAAAATTTTCAGC
>DBWE01000018.1:320-451 GCA_002308315.1 Clostridiales bacterium UBA1246
GATTTGTTTCTTTTGCGGTCATTGTAACATACTTTCGACGGTTTGAAAAGCCGTTTATGTGCATAATGACGGTCCGGACAAATTTCTCCGAAACAGAGGGTCGGGCGGGCCGTATCCTCCCCCTAACGCAA
>DBWE01000018.1:487-720 GCA_002308315.1 Clostridiales bacterium UBA1246
GAGCACAGCGCGATGAACTCCTCCGTCTCCCTTTTGAAGCCCTCAAGGCTCATGCGCCAGAAATCCGGGTCGGTAAGCTCCGTCCCGGCCACTCTGCCCGCGTCCTCCACGCTCATTACCGCGGTAGCCCTGAGGAATTTCTTATACAGCGGGACGAAGGCCGCTCCGTCCTTTTCGTATTTCTCGTACAGCCCGTTGGCGAGCAGGCCGCCGAAGGCGTACGGGAAGTTGTA
>DBWE01000018.1:727-3576 GCA_002308315.1 Clostridiales bacterium UBA1246
CCGCTGTAATAATGGCTCTTGCACAGCCACATATAGGGATGCATGAAATTTTCGTCGAGGCCGTCGCCGTAGGCCTTCTTCTGGCAGTCGAGCATTATCGAGCACAGCCTGTCGGGGAACATGAATTCCTCGTCCCTGCTTTCGAACACCGCCGTCTCGAAAAGATAGCGCGAGTATATATCGCATATCACCTGGCAGGCGTCCATGAGGCGGCTCTCGATGAGAGCGCGGCGCTTTATCGGGTCCTTCTCCTCCTTGATGACGGCCTTCATTATCAGCGTTTCGTTGAAGGTGGAGGCCGTTTCCGCCACGGGCATGGAATAGTCCGTGTTCATGATGCGGTTTCCGTAAAGATTATGGTTGTGGAAGGCGTGGCCGAGCTCGTGGGCAAGCGTGACCACGTCGCTGAGACTGCCGTCGAAATTGGTGAGTATCCTGCTCTGCTTTACGGTATATATACCGCTGCAGAAGGCGCCGCCGGCCTTGCCGGCGCGGGGATAGAAGTCTATCCACTCCTCGTCAAAGGCGCGATGCACCATCGCGGAAAGCTCGCCGTCGAAGCCGGCGAACCGCTCGGTCAGAAAATCCCCCGCTTCCGCGGCGGTAAAGCTCCTGTCGCTGCCGCCGAGGGGCGCGAACAGATCGTACCAGGGCAGGCCGCCCTCATGGCCCAGAAGCCGTGCCTTCGCGCGCATATATCCGTGGAATACGGGCAGATATCCGTCTATCGCCTCCATGAGCGCGTCGAGCGTGCGCTTTTCCATGCGGGCGTTGTGCAGCGCCTCGTCCAGAGGCGAAGCGTAGCCCTTGAGGCGGCAGCGGTTGAGCACCTCGAGCTTGATGCTGTTGAGGGAAAACGCCACGGCGTCCTTTATTTTTTCATAGCATTTCAGCTCGGCCTCATAGGCGCTTTTTCTTACCTCGGGGTCCGGGTCGTAAGCTTTGTTGCGTATATCGGACAGGTTCGTTTTCTCTCCGCCGTAGTCGACCTCGACCGTGCTGGTAAGATACTGCTGCATGTCTCCCCAGGCGGCGGAGCCGGAAATGGAGTATTTCGAAATGATCTCCTCCGCCCCGGGATCGAGCATATACCTGTCGTCCTCGCGGATGTTTTTCAGCAGATATGAATACTCCTCCAGAAGCGGGTCTGAGGCGATGACGGTCTCGAGAGAGTCAAGCGAGGCGACGTATCTGCGCAGCTTCGCGTCCGGAGCCGCGAGAGAGCTGTTTTTCGCCATGAGCCTTCCCATCACGGACACGCTCTCGGCGTCCGAGGTATCGGCAGCCTGACGCAGGCCCGCGTAGCTGCCGAGATTTATGTTCAGCGCCTCTATCTCCTCGGAAAGCAGGATAAAGGAACGCACGATCTCCCTCGGCTCTCCCTCCGGCCGCTCAGCGAGATCGGCAAAGCGGGCGCACAGCTCGTCGAGCTTCGCCATGTCCTCGGCGAAGCGGGGATCGTCATAACCCGAATAAAGCTCCCTGAGCGACCATTCTCCGTTCATGGGTCCAACTCCTTTTTTCGCGTGATCAGTTATCGTATATGGGATACTGTTTGCACAGCGCGTCGACCCTCGCGACTATTTCCTTGCGCTTTGCCTCATAGTCGAAGGTGGCCATGGTGATGAGCTCGCCGACCTCCTTCATTTCCTTCTCCCTGAAGCCGCGCGTGGTGACCGCGGGAGAGCCGAGACGTATGCCGGAGGTCTCGTCGGCGCTTCTCGGATCGGCGGGCACCTTGTTTTTGTTGGCGGTTATCCTTACGCCGTCCAGCCTTACCTCCAGCTCCTTGCCGCTCACGTCCAGCTTTTTCAGATCCATGAGCATAAGGTGATTGTCCGTGCCGCCCGATACCAGCTCTATGCCGTTGTCGAGCAGGGTCTGCGCCAGCGCGCGGGCGTTCTTGATTATCTGCTGCTGATACGATCTGAAATTCGGTCTGAGCGCCTCGCCGAGGGCCACGGCCTTCGCGGCGATGATATGCATGAGCGGGCCGCCCTGGGTGCCGGGGAATATCGCGGAATTGATCTTTTTGGCGATCTTCTCGTCGTTGCAGAGTATTATGCCGCCGCGGGGGCCGCGCATGGTCTTATGAGTGGTGGTGGTGACCACGTCGGCATAAGGCAGGGGGCTGGGATGCTCGCCCGCCGCGACCAGGCCGGCTATATGCGCTATATCCACCATCAGGTACGAGCCTGCCTCCTTGGCTATCTCCCCGAAGGTCTTGAAGTCTATGACGCGGGGATAGGCCGAGGCTCCGGCGACTATCATCTTGGGTCTGTGCTTGAGCGCCAGCTCGCGCACCTGATCGTAATCTATCCTGCCGGTCTGCGGATCCACGCCGTAGGAAACGATATTGTAATTCTTGCCCGAGAAGTTGGCGGGGCTGCCGTGGGTAAGGTGGCCGCCGTTGGCAAGGTCCATGCCCATTACGGTGTCGCCGGGCTTGCACAGGGCGAGGTATACCGCGTGGTTGGCCTGGGAGCCGCTGTGCGCCTGGACGTTGGCGTAATGCGCGTCGAATATCATCTTGGCGCGCTCTATGCAGATATTCTCCGCCATGTCCACGTACTCGCAGCCGCCGTAAAATCTGTGTCCGGGATAACCCTCGGCGTATTTATTGGTCAAAACCGAGCCCATCACCGCCATGACCTCTTCGCTGACAAGGTTTTCGGAGGCTATGAGCTCGATGTTGTTTCTCTGCCTGTGATACTCCAGCTCCATTACCCGGGCTACCTCGGGATCGTAATCGCTGATGAATTTCATGCTTTCCCTGATCATGATCTTTCTCCTTATATATGATTTGGCCTGTCGTCAAACAGTGAAAAATTCGAACACCGTGCGGCTTG
>DBWE01000049.1:0-1419 GCA_002308315.1 Clostridiales bacterium UBA1246
GCCTTCCTTGATCTTTACGTAGAAGGTGGGCTCGTCGGGGCCGGGCATGGCGGCCATGGAATCGTTGAACATTTCGTTGGTGGCCTTGGCCTCGTCGGACTTCGCGGCGTCCTTCGGATAGCCTATACGATACCAGTTGGAGCTGTAATAGATGTGCACGGTGGCAAGCTCATGGCCGTAGGTCCACTTTACGCTGGTGCCGACGACGTCGTCGGTGAAGCCGTGACGCCTGCGGTCGGTGTGAGGTTTGTCCTCTTCCTTGATGTAGCCGAAGCCGAAGTGGCTCTCGATAAGGTACGGCCAATAGGTGTTCTCGCCGAGCGGGCAGCGCAGGAAAGTGACGAGACCCTGCTCGCGGTCGATGACCCAGGTGTGGTTCTCGCGCGGAGTGGTGTTCGAGAGACAGTAGGTAACGAGATAGGTCCAGTCGTCGGCCTTGCGGCATTCGTATTTTTCCGCTTTGGGCTCGCTGCCTTTGTAGCTCCACTCGAGGTTCTTCTCGTCGAGGAAGTTCAAGGTGGCGTCGCCGGAGACGTCGCCGGTGTCGAGAACGAAGTCAAAGGTCTTTCCCGCCAGTTCGAAGCAGGCAGGGGGGCAGTACTGTCCGATGGACAGAGCGCTTGCTTTCGGGCCGTATGTTTTCGCAAGATTCATGTTTCTACCTCCGTTTTTCATATTTTCACTTGTGCAAAGTATATAGGAAAATCGAGCCGAAGTCAACATTATATTAAATAAACTGCACCAAAACGACGCCGGACCCGCATATGATGATGCCGAAAATAAATCAGTGAGCGGATAGTATGATGTTTTTATTATTTTTAATTACATTCATAACATCCTTACGAAAATAATATTACCGCAGATACTACTCAAAGATGTCGGCTTTTCGTATAATGCAGACGGAAGCATGGGTAGGGATATCTGTAGCTTCCGACAAAAAAGACCGATGCGGCGCCGGCGTATCATACATATAACGAGGATCCCGGACGCGCCGCAAAAGGCCGAAAATCGATGAGACGATATTTTGAATGGAGGAAGAAGAATGAAAAAGCTGTTGGCAATAATTATTGCCGCCCTGATGCTTCTGTCTCTGGCTGCGTGTAAGGATAAGGGGCAGACGACCCCTGACGACGGCGCAAAGCCGACCGACGCCGTATCGGAGACCGACAACACCGAAAAAGATAACGACGATAAGAATACCGAAAACGAAGACGAGGGTAAGACCGAGGACGATAAGGAGACCGAGGGCGACGCCGAGACCGAAGGCGACAAGGAGACCGAGGGCGACGCCGAGACCGAGGGCGACAAGGAGACCGAAGGCGACGCCGAGGGCGAGACCGAGACTGAGGGCGACGCCGAGGGCGAGACCGAGGGTGAAGGCGACAAGGAGACCGAGGGCGAAGGCGACACCGAGGGCGA
>DBWE01000049.1:1466-5668 GCA_002308315.1 Clostridiales bacterium UBA1246
GTTCGAGGGCTTTGAGTTCACTCCGCCTCCCGCACCCGTGGAGAACGAGAATCTTTTCATCGACGCCTACAACCTCTACTATGAGATCATCGGCAAGATGAACACCACGGTGAACGACGCCGCGACGGCTTACAACGCTCCGATACTCGCAAAGTATCCCGAGGGTGATTTCAGCGTTTACATGGATCCCGATTACCTCTCCATCATGTTCAGCGCCTTCATGGGCTGGGACGGCTACACCGGCGCATACCTCGGCGTGAACGATATTGACGGCGCTCTCGAGGCCGTGAGCGGCATGTACAAGACCTGCGACATCACCAAGACCGGCGACTACAGCTTCCGCACCGACTACGTCATGGAAATGACCACCTTTGACGCCAGCTTCAACATGGTCACTCAGGACGTGTCCGGCTACAACACCATCGAGTACGATCCCGCCAACAAGGCGTTCAGCTGCAAGAGCTACTCCGACGGCGCTCTGACCAACTTCACCGAGATCGTTCCCATGGGCGACGACAAGTACCTGTTCTACGACAGCTACAACAGAGCCATCGTGACCTACAAGAACGGTGAGATCGTTGATATGGTCTACTCCAACAACATGAAGTACAGCGCGGACTACACCACCGTAAGCGGCAACGACCAGGCTTCCGCCACCTTCTATCCCAACGGCACGGCCGATGCTTCCTGGGTAAACGATCAGTCCGCCGCGGCTTACCTGATCTCCATCAGCGGAGGCAAGGTCAGCTACACCTACCAGCCCGTGACCTTCGATATGACCACCTTCCAGAGCATCACCGGCGACTGGACCACGGTCACGCTGAACTGATCGCGGCACGGCAAAACAGGCATAACGATTCAACGAGGGCTGCCCGGCTTCGGGCAGCCCTCGTTTTTTCGGAAAGACGCGTCGGTCCATATAAAGGATATGCTCCGTTGACGAAGAAAGGCTTTTGAGTTATAGTTCTGCACGGGGAGAAGAGCCCGGCTCAGCGCATCGGAAGACCAGTCTGCCGAAGCAGGGCGGATAACCGGGCCGGAGCGCCGTACAGCACTCCGTCCGCTCCGAGACGCATGCACGCGGCCGCGGTCCGTTCGTCGCTGCCGTCGAGAAGGAACCATACGCGGGCCGCTTTCGTCGGGGGATTCAGGCGCAGCCACTCATACAGCTCAAAGCCGTCCATGTCCGGGAGAGATACGGAAATAATGATCATCGGATGATCGCCCTTGCGCATGAGCTCCATGGCTTCGCGGGCGCTGCCCGCCGTATGAGCCGGAGGGGCGAGCACAGAGGCGATGAACGCGGCGCGGCGGCTGTTTTCGTCGGCAATAAGGATCTCTTTCATGACGTGAATACTCCTTGCATCTTTATATAAGAAAGGCTGGATCGTTATGTTATACGAGGTAATAACCGAGATAGAAAATGATTGCGGAAACAATCAGATGCGCGACGTTGCGTTTGAGGAGCTCGAGATCGCCGATCCGGATAAGTGGATATCTCAGAGAGAGCCCGGCGCGGACACGGTGGAGAAAACCGGAGGCAGGGGAACGCTGACTTATACAGTGACCGTGAACGGAATGGTAAAGCGTTACCTGCTCAGCCGGGTTGAGTAAAATCAGAGCCTGCGGCGCGGAAGCAATGCCTCCGCGCCGCGGAATATTATTATCTTATTTCGTTTACGTAGATCTGCACGCGGCTCTGAATGATATCGGCTGCGGTCTGCGCGCTTTTCTGACCGGAAAAGTAAGCTCCGGACTCTTCCTCGATTATCGCCATTATATCCTTCGTGTCACGGTACACGGTGTTTACGGAGGATACCAGTTCGTCTATCTTGTCCGCCTGCTCCCGGGAGAGCGGCCTGTCCCAATAGCTGTAATATCCGCCGGGACCGGGCGCGGTCGGCATAACGGAGTCGACGACCAGATCGGAGCCGGAGACAGGTATGCCGTCAGCAGAATACCGATAGGGCGTGGGATCCATGGCGTCGCTCCTGCGTCTGTCGAGCACGCTGCGCTTTATCGGGAAAGCATAGGCATACTCGTCAAGGAATTCATCGGAAATGAGGTATTCGATAAAATCGCGGCAGGCGCCCTTGAGCTTGCTTTTGGATGAGACGCCGATCTCAAGACGGGGAATGATCACGCTGCCGACGCCTTCGGGAACGGGGAAGCCTATGTACGTTATTTCCCCGCCGAAATTATTCATCTGGCTCTTGATGCCGTTGTAGTTGCTGACATAGGCGATATTCAGCAGGGTGCTGCCGTCGCGGTACATGTTATCCATTCTTTTCCAATCTTCGTCGGTCATCGAGCTGTAATAGCTGTCCCAGTCGATAGTATCGGGAAAAGAGTTGACCAACTCGAGCATTTTTATGAAATGCTCTGAATCAAAGCTGCAGGCGCCGCTGTCATAATCAATATATTTGTCAAGCGCCATGTTCATGAAAAAGGACAATACGTCCGTTTTGGTAAGCGTGTCGAACACGGAGGAGCCGGGATGCGCCTCCATAAGCGAACGCAGGTCGTCTATGGTCCAGCCGGGCTCGCTGCCGACGAATTCCGTTTTGCCGACGACGGTCATTACGGAAAAACTCGGTATGATGCTGTAGCTGTGCCCCTTGAAGGCGGGGGCGGACAGGATATTATCAAAATATGCGTCGCGGTCAAAATCGGGATCGGAGTCCAGGAGAGCGCCGATATCGGTAAGCAGGCCCTTGGAGGCATAGGTCTGAAACGGAAGCTGATCGAGCAGAAACAGGTCTGGTATTTTGCCGGCGATAATATCCAGATTGAGCTGCTTCGTGCCGCCGGAATAATCCCGATCGGTGTTGTATTGAGAGTAGTCGATGAATTGGATGCGGAATTCGCCGTTTTGCTTGTTATAGTCGATTATCGCGTCCTGCAGAGCGCCGTCCAGATCGACCGAGGCAAAGGTGATGATATATTTTTCGACTGCGTCGCCGTCCGAGGCGGGAGTCAGAAACGCAGGACGGTTTTTTCCGAAATCGCGGCTGTATTCCATGACGATGAAGCGCCCGTCGGACAGCGGGAAGACGTTGTTGATTCGGTTTGGGTTTATATCGGAATTGATCCAGTTGACGAGCTCCCGTTTCTCTCCGCTGACGTAATCGTAAGAATACACGGCCGAGCCCGTGTTGGAAAGAACGGTGGTTCCCGCTCCGCCGATGATATCATAGGCGTCGGCGAACGGCAGATCGCCCAGCTCATCGAAAGCGCCGGAAGCAGGGTCAAGAGCATAGAGCGTGCGCCTGTTTTCCTCCCAATCTATGACCAGCCCGATAAAATCGCCGCTGCCGGTCTGTACGAGGCTGCTGAGCCATTGATTATCGTTGAAAGAGGGTGAAATGTCGCTCTTGAGCTTGCCATACTCGGATACGGTCAAAACCCGGTTTCCGCACAGGAGGACGATATCCCCGCTTTTTGAGGAATATATTGAGCTGATATACAAATTGTCGACCGGCTCAGGGCCGGCACCGGGGGCGATATCTGCGGCGGAGGCTCCCACGGGCAGCTCGGACAGCGCGATTTTCAACAGCTCCGAGCCGTCGCCGGAAGCGTGAACAAGATAGGATGAGCTGTTGTAGTTATATACGTCGGGATCGCTCATATCGTAGCTTTCCTCCGTAAGTCCGTACCAAAACGTGCCGTCCGCGCACGGCAGGACGGAGTTTATGCTCTTATATGAATATCCGTTTTCCGACTCTGAGGACTCGGCTGAAAACTCCGCGGCCCTGCGGTAATTGCCGCCGTCGTGATCGATGCGGTATATTCGCACGCCGTTTTCCGAGCTGTATTCGTTATCTTTGTAGACCTCATGATAGAATTGATTGCTGATATACAGGTCACCTGACTCCGTTTCGGTGACCGAGCGGATATACTCGCCGCTGTATTCTTCATAGCTGTCGTTTTCGGGATCATTGTTGAGCTCTTCCTCGATGTCGGCTATATCGTCGGGCACGGTATCGGTATCGATATAACTCATCGTGTAAACGTGCTCGAGGCGGACCTTCTCAAGTCCCTCGAGCTGATTGTCGAAGTTCACTTCCGCGCCTGCCTTTTTGCAGGAGCACAGGCCTGCGAGCAACGCGGCGGTCAGAAGCAGGGAATACGCGCTTTTGAGTTTTTTCTGCATGATCCCTTCCTTTCCCGAATGTGTATTATACCATGTCCTCGGGACATGG
>DBWE01000140.1:0-3303 GCA_002308315.1 Clostridiales bacterium UBA1246
CCATCTGGATCGCGTTCACCTTGCAGGCAAAGCCGTAATACCAGTTCGCGTTATGGTTGTTCTCATCCAGCGCAAGCGGTCCCTTGTCGATCAGGTCTTTGCCCTTGCCGGTGATTTCGAACGATACCTTTGCCGCGGCCTTCTCCTCCGGTTCAAGGCCGGACAGATCCACAAAGAACTGCACGCCGATCTGACCGGAGAGGATCAGGTTCTGGGTCTTGAAGAAGTTGCGGTCTGCGATGTAGAAATACCCGCCGAACGCAGCCCAAGCATCGACATAATCCGTCTTGAAGTAGATCGTGACGTCACCCGCATGCGTGGCGTCGACGGTGTACTGATTGTCCATACCGTCCGGATACCAGGCATCAATCACGCCATTTGTGATGTGCACGACCTTAATCTGCTGTCCTTCGGTAAGCTTCGTGTAGAGCATGTACTCTCCGTTGCTGCCCGGGTTCGGCGTAAACTGCTTCATCAGATCGACATCACCGACCGTCCAGTCCGGTCCGATCAGATAGTATCCGTCAAGCGCGGGCTCGACCAGCTTATAGAGGTAGAAGAACTTTGTATGCGAATTCGTCTTGTAGCAGGAGAAGCGCTGGACATCGCTGTTGTAACGGATCTGTCTGCTGATTCTGTCGCTCTTTGCAGTTGCGCGCACCATGCCGTCCGTACCGATCGCAACGACGAACTTGCCGTCTGCGGTGACCTCCGTCTGGAATCCCATATAGTTTTGATCCGTGCCTTCCCCGGTCGCGCACAGATAGCCGTTGAACCCGTCGTGGAAGGTCCAGCCGTCCGCCGCGCTGCCGCCGAGCGTCAGCTCAAACACCTTGTTGTCCGACGCAGATGTTGCAATCTGGGACTGCGGCAGCTCAATCTTGCCGTTGTTGATCGTGACGCCGACAAGTTTACGATAGTACGGTACACTGGTTTCGCTGTATCTGGGCTCGGCCAGCGCCCGTGCAGCATTGTCGCTGTCGACGCCGACCATAATGTACTTGCCGCCCGCAGCAAGCTGGCCCTCGTTGGTGACGAGCTGATAGGTTTTGGTGTTGTTCGTCCACTGCGCAACGAAGGTGGTATCGCCGGTCAGCTCAACCTGCGCGCCTGCCGCATAAATCTCGCCGTTGCCGTCCTGAATGGTCCAGCCTGCAAACACGAAGCCTTCCGGTGCGGTGAATCCGCAGGCCGGGAGCGTGTAGTTGGCGCTCGTGGTCGTTACGGGATCCATCGTGCCGCTGCCGCCGTTCGCATCAAAGGAGACGTTGTAGGTCGTGGGGGCTTCTCCTCCGACCGCATAGAACTCAAACACGTACTGATCATTCAGCGTTGCGGGACTATAGGTGCTGAAATCGCTGTATTGTGCATACCACTCCATGTACGTGTTGCGGCCGTTGTTCTTGATCGTATAACCGCTTCCGCTCGCCGAAACGGTCCATTCGTCATTGTCCTTATCGTATGCCATCGCACTGCCGGTCGTATCCAGCGAGAGGAACTGACCGTTCTGCGAGAACTTGTAGACGCCTTCGGAAACCTTGGTGACGTCCCAAAGGATATTGTCGGTCGCGTTGATCACATAGTTGACCGGCGTGCAGTCAACGCCTGCGTTGTAGTTGCCGTTCGTGCCGCATGCATCAAGCGCCTTGCCGTATGCCGGGTTGAAAATTACGACTTTATCGCCGGTATTCGGAAGCGTCGACATCAGCGTTGCCGCAGTAGTCGCCGGAAGATCCTTCCACTGCGCAATCAAGGTGATGTTGCCGGTCAGCTCAATCTCTGCGCCGACTGCAAGAAGCGTTTCGTCGTCGCCGTTAATCTTCCAGCCTTCGAACTCCTTGCCCTCCGGCGCGGTAAAGCCGCAGGCCGGAAGCGTGAAGCTCTGTCCCTGATTTTTTTGCACGGAGCTCATACTGCCTGTACCGCCCTCTGCGCTGAAGCTGAGCGTGCATATCTTCGTCCATTTTGCGTTAAGGTTTGTGTTCGCCATGACGGGCTCGGAGAAATCGTAGCGGTTCTCCTCCGCAAATCCGCCGTTTTTGAACCATCCGCCGAAAATGTAATTTGCCGCTGTGGGTTCCGGCGGCTCCGCGGCCGTTTCTCCGTACGTCACCGTCTGGACCGGCGGACTCATGCCGATGCCCCGGCTGTTGAAGGAGACCAGAAAAGTCTGCATATCCCATTTGGCGAAAAGCGTCATCGCGCATGTGACCGGCGCGCCGAAATCGTATATATGGGCAAACTCGGGATCGGTGTACCAGCCGGCGAAAACGCCGCCCTCCCGGGTAGGCTCGGCAGGCCTTGTCACGGTGCCGCCGTGGCCGATTATCTGCGGCCTGATCACGGTGGGAGTACCCCCGCCCGTATCGAACGAAACTTCATAGTGCATCAGGTCCCACCGGGCGTAAAGGGTTAGCGTACCGGTGACCGGCGTGCTGAAATCATAGAGTTCTGTAAAGTCCGGATCAGTGTACCATCCGCCGAAGACGTAGCCGTTGTTCCGGGACGGGACGACCGGCTGCATGGCTCGCTCGCCCGTGATCACATGCTGGTCGGGTATGCTCTGCCCGTATTCGTTGCCCCGGAAGCTCACGGTCCAGGCTTCGCGGACACGGAAGGACTTGCTGCGAATGATTTGAGGCGCATCGTCTTCTATGATGGCTATCTGGTACGGTTTGTCGCAGACCCAGTCGGCGTCTATGGTGATGCTCATGTCCCGATCCTCCTCGATCGAGACTTCGTGATTGTCTCCGTTTATATATCTGTAAGCGCTTATGAGCTTAACGGACTGGTGGAAGCCTATGGGCCCTCCGGTGAGCCAGAACGTCGCGTCCACGTAGTTGTTCCACGTCTGCGTGTAGGGCTCCGGGAAATAATCTACCTTCCAGCTTACCTCGGCCGGCATGCCGTCGAGTATGACGACGTCTTCGGGCTGCCGCTCGAATACATGCGAGCCCTTGCGCAGCACATAGAAGGGTTCGCTGAAATACTCCGCGCCGTCTTTGGTATTGACCCAAATATAATAGGGATCCGAGCTTATGTAGGAAGCGTCGAGGAAGATCGGTGACGACGAATCTCTCAGATCGGCTATGCCCCAGCACGACGGTCCTCCTCTTTTGCCATCCTCATCCCGAATGAGGAAAACGAACTCTCCGTGCGGGGTGAAATTGATCTCCCATGAGACCGCCTTAAAGGCGTCCGGGTCGCCGATATCGTCAAGATATATCGAATTCGGCTGCTTTACGAACTTCGGCTCCGGGTTGATGTAGAAAAGCTCGCTCGTATTGCTGCATACGGCGTTTC
>DBWE01000140.1:3338-3573 GCA_002308315.1 Clostridiales bacterium UBA1246
CTTACCCAGGAACTGCCGACAACGACAGTCATATCCCGTTCAGGCGCGGCGGCATTTCCCGCAGGATCCGCGAAATGCCCGTCGATCTGCCAAGTCATGCTGTCCTGCACAAGGTAAAGGCCGATATCGTCCCGTCCCTCGGGGTCGATGTTCAGAGAGAACGTCAGCTCGGCCGTGCCTCCTTCCGGCACGTAGATCGTTTTCGGCTGCACCTCAAAGTACGGGACGGCGGCGG
>DBWE01000140.1:3579-5394 GCA_002308315.1 Clostridiales bacterium UBA1246
CGGCATGACGGCGGGCATGATGCTCAGCGTCAGGCACAGGATAAGGAGCAGACTGAATATCCGATTTCGCTTCATCATCGGATCCCTTCCTTTCTCGAATCGATTTCACCGTATTCACGGGCCCGGCTGCGGTTTGCGGCAGCCCGTCGGCGGTGTGCGCCTGTAAAACTCACAGAGGCCGCTGCAAAGCTTTTGTTTTTTGCAGCGGCCCCCATCATACCGGAGGACTGTTGAGTTTTATTTTACCAATTCCCTGCTGGCGTTGTCTATCTCAGCCATGACCGCCTCGTAAACGCCCGGATAGATGCTCTCGGCTCCGCCCATGGTGGTGCAGGGGATGAAGCCCTTCGGGCCGACCTTTTCGCAGATATCGAAAACGTACTTATGTATCTCTTCCTGCGTCCAGTCTCCCTTGTCGACCTTGCCGTTGTCGATGCCGCCCATGAAGGTGAGCCTGCCGTCGTATTTCTTTACCAGGCCGGGGATATCGTTGGTGGTCATAACGCCCTGCCAGACGTCCATTTTCATATCCACCATGTAGTCGACCAGCGTCTCCGCGTAAGAGTCGGAATGATGGATTATGCACTGTACGCCCTGCTCCTTGAAATAGCCGTAGACCTGCCGGTAGCAGGGCAGTATGAATTCCTCGAACATATCGGGGCTCATGAACGTGCTCTTCTGGCTGCCCCAGTCGTCGTGGTGGAAGATCGCGTCGGGCTTGAGGTATTTCATGATCTGCTCGGCGTAGGCCAGCTCCCAGTCGGTGAGCATCTTGTACAGATCGTGCATCTCATCGGGATATTCGTACAGATCGACGAGCGCCTCGGAAATGGAGAGCAGATAATGGCTCTGTTCGAAAATGCCCGGCGCCATGAACGGGGCGACGAAGTATTCGCTGCGATCTATGGCGTTGGCCATATTGACAAAGGGCGCCCAGGCTTCCTCGGGGAACATGACCGTCGGGGGCTTGACATAGTCGCGGAAATGCTCGATATCCTTGATAACGATGTGCTCCGCGTCGTGTACCGGGAACATGCCGGGCACGTTCTCGGGATAGCTCATGGTAACGCCCCAGCTGTTCACGGTATCGGGGCCGCCCTTCCTGGGGAAATTGCCCGCCATCATCACCGGCGTATACGCCAGCTGGACGGCCTCGTAGCAGTTGCAGAATCTGTCCGGATTGCCTGCCGAGCCCTTCATGACTTCGATCATGTTCTGTTTTTTCGTCAGCATCTTTTAATCTCCCTTTTTGTTTATTTCCGGCCCGATCCTGCCGAAAATAAGATTGTAAATACTTATTTATAATGATATAGTATACAAAGAAAAAAGTCAACATTATCGCTCTTTGCTGCATATTGCCATTCAGTATAAAGGGGTTAGACAAATGATTGAAGTATCGTGTCTTACCAAAACCTACGGAAAAAAGCGGGGCATAGACAGGATATCCTTCTCCGTGGCCGACGGGGAGATAGTCGGTTTTCTCGGGCCGAACGGCGCCGGGAAAAGCACGGCAATGAATATAATAACCGGTTATCTCTCTCCCAATTCCGGCAGCGTGAAGGTCGGCGGAAAGGACGTCCTCGACGATCCCGTCGCCGCCAAGCGCATGATGGGCTATCTTCCCGAGCAGCCCCCGCTTTATCCCGACATGACCGTCGACGAATACCTCGATTTCATTTACGACCTCAAGGGCGTGTCGGGCCGCAGGCGTTCGGAGCATATCGCCGAGGTATGCCGTCTTGCCGGGCTGAGCGAACAGAGAAAACGCGTTATCGGCAATCTTTCCAAGGGCTATAAGCAGAGGACCGGGCTCGC
>DBWE01000140.1:5451-11011 GCA_002308315.1 Clostridiales bacterium UBA1246
ATCAGAAACGTCATCAAGACCCTCGGCAAAAACCGCACCGTCATTCTCTCCACTCATATCCTGCAGGAGGTCAGCGCCATATGCGAGCGCGTGCTGGTGATAAACAACGGGCGCATCGTTGCCGACGGCAAGCCGGACGAGCTTTCCTCGGTGATAACCGGGGACAGGAAGCTCACCGTCCGCGTCGCCGGTCCCCGTGACGCCGTGCGCAGACTGCTCAGGAGCGTGGACGGCGTGCTTTACGCCGACGTTACCGTACAGTCCGAAAAGGGCGCTTACGATTTCCTCGTCGAGTCGCGTCCGAACGTGGACGTACGAAAGCCCATGTTCGCCGCCCTCGCAAAGGCCGGATATCCCATACTCCAGCTCAAGACCGTGGAGCTTTCCCTCGAGGAGATATTCATGCGTCTCGTTGAGGAAAAGCGCAGGGCCGACGCCGGGGACGCCCTGCCCGACCGCCGTCCCGGCGAGGGACTCTTTACAGGGCTCGGATCCGACGAAGAGGACGAAAAGGAGGAAGACGGGGTATGACTGCGATATATAAGCGCGATCTGCGTTCTTTCTTTATCTCCCCGATAGGCTACGTGTTCATCGCCGCCTTTACCGTTATCATGAACGGGGCGTTTTACGTTCTCAACATGCTCACCGGCGAAAACAATCTTATCACCTGCTATACCGTCATGCTTTACGTGCTCATGGTCCTCGTTCCGATACTCACGATGCGTTCCTTCAGCGAGGAGTACAGGCAGAAGACCGACCAGCTCCTGCTGACGTCGCCGGTCAGGCCCGCGGGAATAGTCCTCGGCAAGTTTTTATCCGCCTACACCGTTTTTCTTATTTCCCTTGCCCTGACGGTCATACAGGTCTTTATCATCTCCGTCTTCGGCAAAGTGAATTCCGCCATTGTGTTCGGCAACTACATAGCCCTTATGTCGGTCGCGGCGGTATATATTGCGATAGGCGTTTTCATATCCTCGCTCACGGAAAACCAGCTTGTCGCCAATATCGCCACGCTTGCCGTAAACGTCGCGCTCTTCCTTTTTGACATGTCCTACGATCTGATATCGCTCACGTGGATAAAGCGCATAATCTACTGGCTTTCTCTGTACCGCCGGTACAATACGTTCTATATGGGCGTTTTCTCCGTGGCGGACCTGTTCTATTACATAAGCGCTGCGGCCGTCTTCATTTTCCTCACCGTTCGGGTGATGGAAAAGAAGCGCTGGAACTGAAGGGGGCGACGGTATGAAATACGCTCAGCGCGATTTCTCCCCCGTTCCCGGAGCGGACGCGGAGCTGGCCCGCGAGGCCGCCGAGATGAAACGCCGCCGTCTGAAATACGGCGTCTACGCCGCCGTATTCGCAGTACTGTTCGTGTGCGCCGTGATCGCGGTGAACATCTTTGTCGGGTATATGACGGACCGCTTCGTTTGGGAAGTCGACATGACGTCCGAAAAGCTCTTTGAAATTTCCGAGGATACCAGGGAGGTCATTGCCGACCTGCCCGTGGACGTCACCATAACCGTATGCTCCGACGAGACCTCTTACAGGGATTCCGCCGAGCTGCTCGGGAACATATACGAAATACTCCAGCGTTATTCCGCGCTCGGAGGCGATAAGATCAAGCTGCGCTATCTTGACCCCAACCTCAATCCTCAGATTTTCGACAGATACGACATCGGAGGCGACCTTGCGCGGGATTATATCATCGTTGAAAGCCCGCTGCGTTATACCTATATGTCGCCCGTAAGTCTTTACAGCACCAAGACCGACGACAGGACCGGCAGGACGTACTACGTCGGTCTGCGGGCCGAGCAGGCGCTGACCTCGGCGCTCGTGTTCGTTTCCTCCGATTCGGTGGACCGGGCCGCGTATATACGCGGACACGGCGAGGATTATTACATGGACCAGCTCGATTCCCTGCTGAAGAAAATGAACTACGACGTGACCGACGTGATACTCGCCCAGAACGACATCCCCGAGGACGTATCCCTCGTCATAATCTCCTCTCCTCTCACCGATTACGGCGCCGACGAGACGGACAAGCTCGACGCCTTCTTCCGCCGCGGCGGCGACGCCGTCGTTTCCATGACGCCCGCGACGTCCGAGGAGCTTACAAATCTTTCCCTGCTGTTCGAGGAATGGGGCGTCCGGTATTCCTCCGAAACGGTTTTCGATACGTATCAGAGTCTCAGCAGCTATCCGATGTACGTCGTCCCCGAGGTCGCGGTCATCCCCAACGTCACGGAAGCGCTGAATACCAAGAATTATTTCGCCATAGTACCCGGCGCGATGCCCATAGAGCTTACCGGAAAGCAGACCGCGTCTCATACCGTGCTCGCGCTCATGCGCTCCTCGCAGTATTCCTACTCGAAGTCTCTCGAAGAAATCTCCGTCGGCTTCGACCGCGCTGAGGACGACCGCTCCGGGCCGTTCGATCTGTGCGCGATAAGCGAACGCTTCGTCACCGACAAGAACCTCAACAGCACCCGCTCCGACGTGCTCTTCTGCAGCGCCGGCATGATATCCGACAGCGTTCTTTCCGCATCGAATTTCCTCAACTCGCAGTTTCTCACCGCCGTTATCAACTATATCAGGGAAGACGGCAAAGGCGTGGTGATACCGGACAAGAACTTCGCCTCGTCCGCCCTTACCGTACGCTCATGGCAGATCAGTCTTATTTTCTGGATCATTGTAATACTTCTGCCCCTCGCCATACTTGCCGCGGGCGTCACCGTGCGCGTTAGGAGGAAGCATCTGTAATGTCCGGAAACGTAAAACGCATCGTCGTCGCCGCCGCGGTCACAGCCGCCGCAGCCGCAGCAACGCTGCTGCTCATGTTTGTCTTTCCCGAACGCGGAGACTCTTTGCCCGAGCCCTCCGACAGTCCGGCTCCCCCGCTGTCCCGGTATCTTCTCAAAACCGATCCGGACAGCATCGTCAGGCTCGTGCTGACCCGCAGCGGGGCCGATCCGTTCTCCGTGGAATACTTCAGGGACGCCGAGGGCGGAATAAGCTTCGCCGCGTCGCCCGAAGACGCGTACTTCGGCTATGACGCCTCCCGTCTTATCTCGCTGCTTTTCAGCGTTTCCTCCGTTCCCGCGTCCGCATACATAGCCGACTCGCCCGACGATCTTGCGCCCTACGGCCTTGACGACCCCGTTCTGACCGCCGAGCTCACCTTCGCCGACGGCGGCAGCGACTGTATCCTCATCGGCTCGGAAACGCCGGTGGATCACGGGCGTTACGCCCTGCTCCGTTCGGACGGCGACGTATATACGATCGGCGGCACGGTCGCCGACCTGCTGATGAGGAGAGCCGAGGATTACCGCAAAATAGACCCTTTCCCCTCCTACGGCGGCGAAACGGTCTATGACAGCATAAGCTTTTTCGGCATCACCCGCCGCGACGGAGTCAGAATAGACGTTCATCTCGACCGCGAGCTGAGCATCGAGGGCAATCAGGCCTCCTCGCCGCATATCATGACCTCGCCGGTGCTGTCCTCCTGCGCCGAGGAAAAGGTAGACTCTCTGCTCGACGCCCTCGCCTCCGTGCGCTTCAACTCTGTATACGGAGACATAGGTCCCGACAGGCTGGAGGAGTTCGGCTTTGACTCTCCCGGAAGGCTTACGCTTAAGGATACGGACGGGAACGTGCTCGATATCGTCGTCGGCCGCGCGGAGGGCGGAACGTTTTACGCCGCCGACGCCGGCCAATACGAGGCGTTTCTTGCCGGGGAATACGGGCTTCTGTGTCTGATGACCTACACCGGCGGCTCGGAATGGCTCGATACGGACTATATGACGCTGCTCATTCGTGCCGTATGGCTCGAGAACATACACAACGCCGCCTCGATCAGCTTCGATCTTTCGGGCGAAAAGTATTATATGGAGCTGAACGAGTACGACGACGTGACCGCCTCCGGTTCTCCGGTGGTGCGCGTATACGGCGTGATCAACGGCAAGGAGCTCAGCGAGACGAACACGAAGCGTATTTACTCGCGTATGCTCAATCTCCGCGCCGCCGGCGTCATCGGGGAGGGCGCGGAATACGACGCCGAGGCAAGCTACTCAGTTCGCATCGATCTCAGAAGCGGCGGNNCCGTACTCTCGAGCTGCACAGGATCAACGCCCGTCAGTACGCCTGCGTCGTTGACGGGACCGCGGAATACTACGTCTATTCAAGCAATATACAAAATCTCACGGACGCGATAGCCCGCGTCATGGACGACAGAGACGTACCTCTGAACTATTATACATGAACGATATGAATTCACTTGACAGACTGAACGTTTTTTTCGACGAGAACCCGCGTTTTGCCCTTGCCTTTTCCGGCGGCACGGATTCGGCGTTTCTGATGCACGCGGCGAGAAAGCACGGCGCCGAAATACGGTGCTACTCGGTCTTTTCCGAGTTCCAGCCCCGGTTCGAGCTCAGCGATGTGCAGCGTCTCGATCCGGACGCCGAGATCATCCCCGCCGAAGTGCTCTGCGACGCGGAAATAAGGGCAAACGGCCCTCTGCGCTGCTATCACTGCAAAAAGCGCGTGTTCACTCTCATTAAAAGCCATGCCGCGGCCGACGGCTTCGACATGGTCTGCGACGGCACGAACGCTTCCGACAGTTACGACGACCGTCCCGGCATGAAAGCGCTCGCGGAGCTCGGCATACGCTCTCCCCTGCGCGAATGCGGTCTCACGAAAGCCGAGATACGCGCCTATTCCGCTGAAGAAGGGCTTTTTACCGCGGATAAGCCCTCATATTCCTGTCTTGCCACGCGCGTCCCGACCGGCACAGAGATAACCGCCGAGGCCCTGGCGCGCATAGAGGACGGCGAAATGTATCTGTTCTCCCTCGGTTTTTCGGATTTTCGCCTGCGTCTGCGCGGCGACCGCTTTTCTCTCGAGCTGCTCCCCGAACAGCTCGACCCGGCGCGTTCCATGCTCGATACGCTCAAAAACCGCCTCGGCCCGCTTGAGCTGGATCTGCGAAAGTAAAAATAATGATCCGCGAGGAAATGATATGAATAAAGAACAGTTAAGACAGCTGCTGAAAAACGTCAGCGACGGCGCCGTGAGCGTGGACGACGCCGTAAAGCAGATCAATCTTGCCCCGTTCGAGAATATAGGCTATGCCCGCGTCGACCATCACAGGGGACTGCGTCAGGGCGCCTGCGAGGTCATTTACGGCGCCGGCAAGACTACCGAGCAGATAAAGGGCATACTTGCCTCAATGACGGGCAGCGGGGCAAAGGACATCATCATTACCCGTATCGCTCCCGAGACCGCCGCCGAGATATCGCGCCATTTCACGGTGGATTACAACGCCCCCGCGCGTATCGCCGTCGCCGCGCCGGACCGGGAGCGGGTTCTCACCGGCTCCGTCGTGGTAGCCTGCGGCGGCACGAGCNNAGGAGGCCGCCGTAACGGCAGAGGCCCTCGGAAGCCGCGTTACCCGTCTTTACGACGTGGGCGTATCCGGAATACACCGCCTGCTTTCCGAGCTCGATACGCTTTCCGACGCCCGCGCCGTTGTCGCGGTCGCCGGCATGGAGGGCGCGCT
>DBWE01000047.1 GCA_002308315.1 Clostridiales bacterium UBA1246
CAGATGATAAAGCGCGGAGTCGATCCGGGCCGCTGGCCCGAGGCCGCGAACGTCACCGCGCCCGACGCGATAAAAGCGATACACCGCAGTTATATCGAAGCGGGCAGCAGGATAATATACGCCTGCAGCTTCGGCGCGAACTCATATAAGCTCAGGGGCTGCGAATACGGAACGGCGGAGCTTGTGAAGGCAGCGCTTGACAACGCGAGAGCGGCGGCCGAGGGAACGGACGTGCGCGTCGCGCTGGACGTGGGCCCAATAGGCGAGATGCTCGAGCCTTACGGGGAGCTCGGCGAACAGAAGGCGAGAGAGCTGTATACGGAGCTGGCCGAGGCGGGAAAAAGCGCGGATCTGGCCGCGATAGAGACGATGTGGGACATAGAGGAGGCGGTCATCGCCCTGGAGGCGATAAAGAGCGTGTCCGATATGCCGGTGTTCGTTACGATGACCTTTCAGGCCGGTGGGCGTACCATGTGCGGCTGCGGCGTGGAGGAGATGGCGGAAAGGCTCGGGGCCGCGGGAGCCGACGCGATAGGCATAAACTGTTCCCTCGGGCCGGGGGAGGCGCTGCCGCTTATGAAGAGGCTGGCCGAATGCACCTCTCTGCCCATGATAGCAAAGCCCAACGCGGGCATGCCCGACCCGAAGACCGGCGAATACAAGCTCTCTCCCGCGCGCTTTACGGAGCTGATGCTGCCCGTTATCGAGCTGGGAACGGCCTTCGTCGGCGGCTGCTGCGGTACGGGACCGGAATATATCGAGGCGCTCGCGGAGGCGATGGGATGAACGTCGTCCCGGCGATACTTGCCGGACTGACCGCGTGCTGCGCGGCGGCGTTTTTCCTGCTCGGCTTCAACTGGCGCAGGGAAAACTGCGTATGGCACTCTTCCTCGAAAAAAGACGTCCGCGCGGCGGCGGTCATAACGGCGCTGTACGCGCTTGTCGCCTTCGCGGGACTCGGCGACGGGCGGGCGCCCGAAAGCCCGTACGTTTTCGAGACCAGAGGAGAGTCTTTCACGGCGCGGCTCGACAGTCCCGGCGAGGTAAGCGCGCTGATGTGGTACGCCGGTCCGACCGCGGGAGCCTGTACGGTGGAGTTTTCCGAGGACGGGGAGACGTGGACCGGACAGGGCGGCATAGAGCAGGACTACAAGGCCGTGCTGAAATGGAACAGCGTCGAAATACGCCCGGAAAAGACGGAATATATCCGCGTGACCTGCGTTTCCGGCGCGCCGCTGTATCTGCAGGAGCTGGCGGCGTTCGGCCCGCGGGGAGAGCAGCTCACGCTTAAGGACGGCGGCGGGGCGACGGACGAACAGCAGCTCGCCGCGTCGGTACCGAGCAGGCTCAACGGCAGTTATTTTGACGAGATATACCACGTGCGCACCGCGTGGGAGCATATCAACGGCGTAAAGCCCTACGAAATAACCCATCCGCCCCTGGGGAAGCTGATCATTTCCCTGGGAATACGCCTGTTCGGGCTCGTTCCCTTCGGCTGGCGCTTTATGGGAACGCTCTTCGGCTGTCTGATGCTGCCGGTGATGTATCTGTTCCTGAAAAGCATGTTCGGGAGCAGCGCGGCGGCGACGGGCGGCACGGTGATATTCGCGCTCGACTTCATGCATTTTGTTCAGACGCGCATAGCGACAATAGATACCTACGGTACCTTTTTCGTGCTGCTCATGTTCGCGTGCATGTATCGGTACTACTCCCTCCCGCCCGACGCGCCGGTGAAAAAGACGCTGCCGCCGCTGTTCCTGAGCGGACTTTTCTTCGGGATCGGCGCGGCGTCGAAATGGACTGTGATCTACGGCGGAGCGGGGCTTGCGGCAGTCTGGGTGCTCAGACAGATCTTCTGCCTCAGACGCCGCGGGGACAAGGCGGCCTATCTCGCCGCGACGGCGCTGTGGTCGCTGCTGTTTTTCGTGCTCATCCCGGCGGTGATATACTGCCTGGCGTATATCCCGTACGCCCGGGCGGAGGGGGTAAAGCTCTTCGGAGCGGAGCATCTCAGGATCATATGGGAAAATCAGAAATACATGCTGAACTATCACGGGGGCCTTCAGGCGACGCATCCTTACCAGTCGGAATGGTGGCAGTGGGTGCTTGATATAAGGCCGATACTGTATTTCCTCAGATACTTCGACGACGGGACGAGATCGTCCTTCGGCGCGTGGGGCAACCCGATGTTCTGGTGGAGCGGGCTGCTGTCGATGGTATGCATGGCCTTCAAGACCGCGAGAGGCGACAGAAAGGCCGCGTTTATCCTGTGCGGCTGGCTTTCGCTGCTGCTGCCGTGGGCGGTGATAAGCCGCTGCGCGTTCATCTACCACTATTTTCCGTGCACGGTCTTTCTCGCCGCGGCGATGTGCTATGTGCTGTGCGATATCCACCGGCGCTCGAGAAAGCTCTTCGTTCCCGTCACGGCGGCGAGCGCGGGGGTATGCGCGGCGCTGTTCGTGCTGTTTTATCCCGTATTGACGGGGGCCGTATGCCCGGCGAAGCTCTCCGTGCTGTGGAGATGGTTCGGCGGGATGTGGCCGTTCTGATATCGTCCGCGATTTAAGAAACAAAAAAACGCGCCGTGTCCGGCGCTCGGAAAGAAGGATATAATGATATGATAGCATTGGGAAGCGACCACGCGGGCCTCGAGCTGAAAAAGGCTCTCATGGAATATCTTGACGGAAAGGGCCTGGAGTACAGGGATTACGGTACGTTCTCCGCGGACAGCTGCGATTACCCGGTATACGCGAAGGCGGCGGCTCAGGCCGTGGCGAGCGGCGAGTGCGACAGGGGAATACTCGTCTGCGGCACCGGAGCGGGCATGGCCATATCCGCAAACAAGATCCGGGGCATACGCTGCGCCTGCTGTTCGGACTGCTTTACCGCCGAGATGGTCAGAAGGCACAACGACGCCAACATGCTCTCCCTGGGACAGCGCGTGGTGGGCGTCGGCCTTGCGCTGAAGATAGCCGAGACCTTTCTGACCACGGAGTTCGAGGGAGGCCGCCACGCCCGCAGGGTCGGGCTGATAAGCGAGCTGGAGCAGCTGTGAAAAACAGGGTCTACCGTTCCTCGCTGCCTCTGAAAAAGATACTGTCCGTTCTGCTGCTCGTTCTGCTGCTTCTGCTTGCCGCCGCGGCGGCGCTCTTTTTCCTCTTCAGAAGCTGGACGGTGTACGACGCGAGCGGGGCGCACATAATTTTTCCGTGGGCCGGATGAGGACAGCCGTACTTTGCCGTTTTGACGGTATTTCGGCGGTTTCCGGACGGAAACGGCATTTTTCGCCGGGCGGCATCTTGTTAGAATGAGATTTCTTTGATATAATCATCAAATATCAACAATCGCAGGAAAGGGGGCGCGAAAATGAAGGCAAGGGCTTTTGAGGGCTGGTGGGTCGGACAGTACAGCGAGAACGACGCCGCCACGCTCCGCGGCGCCGGTTATCCGCGGCTGCTTGCCTCGCTTTTGTGCTCCCGCGGTCTGGTAAACCCGTATATCGTGAGAGAATTCATGCGGGAGGACCTGGAGCTGCTGCACGATCCGTTCCTGATGAAGGACATGGACAGGGCCGTCAGCCGCATAAACCGGGCGGTCGCCGCCGGGGAAAAGGTGGCGGTATACGGGGATTACGACGTGGACGGTCTTACATCCACGGCGCTGATGACCGATTATATCCGCTCTCTCGGCCTTTCCTGCACGGCATATATACCCGAGAGGCTTACCGAGGGCTACGGCATGAGCGAGGAGGCCCTGAAGCAGATACGCGCCGGCGGGGTGACGCTTATCATCACCGTTGACTGCGGCATAACCTCGTTTGAACAGATACGGGCCGCGCGGCGCATGGGAATGGACGTGGTAGTGACCGATCATCACGAGTGCCTCGGCCCGCTGCCGGAGGCCTGCGCGGTGGTCGATCCCCGCAGGCTGGACTGCCCGTATCCCTTCAAGGGGCTTGCGGGAGTGGGCGTGGCCTTCAAGCTGGTCTGCGCAATGGAGGGCCCGGCAAAGACAGAAGAGATCGTCGCCCGCTACGGAGAGCTCGCGGCGATGGGCACCATAGCGGACGTGATGCCCGTGGTGGATGAAAACAGGGCGATAATACGCCGCGGCATCGAGGTGCTGCACGGGGCGGGCAGGCTGGGCCTGAACCGCCTGCTCAACGAGCTCGGGCTCAGCCGCGAAAAGCTGAGCAGCTCGGACATCAGCTTTTCCGTGGTTCCCAAGCTGAACGCCGCGGGACGCATGGGCCGGGTTCGCACCGCCTTCGAGCTGCTCATGTCCGAGGATGAGAGAGAGGCCGACGCCCTGGCAAAAACGCTGTGCGATATGAACATAGAGCGCAGAGAAGTGGAGAACCGCGTTTTTTCGGAGGCGCTCGAAATGCTCAGCGGGAGCGGGCGAGTATCCTCCCCCATAGTGCTCGCTTCGGACAACTGGCATCACGGAGTGTCCGGCATAGTCGCCTCGCGGCTTGCGGAGCGCTTCGGGGTCCCCGCGGTGGTAATATGCCTGGAGGGGGACGGCGGACGGGGCTCCTGCCGCAGCTTCGGCAATTTCAATATCTTCATGGCGCTGAACTACTGCCGGGACGTCCTCGACTCCTTCGGCGGCCACGCGCTCGCGGCCGGTCTTACCCTGAAGAGGGACGCGGTGGACGAGTTTAGAGGCAAGCTGACGGAATACTACAATTTCACCGAGGGCGATTTTTTCCAGATGAAGCTGCCCGTGGACTTCTGCGTGGACGATCCGTCCATGCTCACGCTCAGGGATATAGAGGGCCTTAAGGCCATGGAGCCCTGGGGCAGCGGAAATCCGCCGCCCTCGATGTGCATGAGGGACGTGAACGTGGAGGCGGTCACGCCCATAGGCGGCGACAGACACGTCAAGCTGCGCGTGAGCCGCGGGGGAAGAAGCTTTGAATGCGTTTTCTTCTCGGTATCCGCGAAGGAGCTCGGCGTACACGCCGGAGCGACGGTCGATCTGGCCTTTGAGCCGGGGATAAACGAATACAGGGGCACGAGATCGGTGCAGCTGCTGCTGAAGGACGTGCGCGCCTCGAGATGCGGGGACGAGCCCACGCTCGAGCTCGCGCGGCGCTTTTTCGCGGGGGCCGCCATGCTGCCGGTGGAAAACGCCATGCTGCTGCCCGAGCGGGGGGAATTCGCAAAGGTCTGGAACAATATCATCCAGCGTTCGAGGAGATTTCTCGAGCCCTTCGACGAGCTGCTGCCCGATATCGCGCTGCACACGGGCATAGCGTCCCTGGGCCGCATTTACGTCTGCCTGAGGGTGTTCGACGAGCTTGGACTGATAAATCTCCGCGAATTTGAAGAAAACATGGATATACATATACCGCGCGTAGAGAAAAAAGCGGATCTGAACGATTCGCTGATACTTCAGAAACTGAGATGAGAGGAGGGGAAGTCCGTGTCCTGGCAGCCGGAGGAAAGCTATGCCGAGCTTGAAAACAAGCTGAAGGAATATTATCCCAGGGTGGATACGAAGCGCCTGAGAGAGGCGTTCGATTTCGCGCGCAAAGCCCACGAGGGACAGCTGCGCAAGGACGGGACGCCCTTTATAACTCATCCCGTCGCAGCGGCGATGATATGCGCGGAAATGGGGCTGGACGAGGACTCGGCGGTGGCCTGTCTGCTGCATGACACCATCGAGGACACCGACGCCACGTATGAACAGATAGAGCATCTTTTCGGGACCCAGGTGGCGGATCTCGTTGAGGCGGTAACAAAGCTGACGCGGGTGGTATACACCAGCAAGGAAGAAGAGCAGATGGAAAATCTGCGCAAGATGCTCATGGCCATGGCCAAGGATATCCGCGTGATACTCATCAAGATAGCCGACAGGCTCCACAACATGCGCACGATGAACTATCAGTCGGAGGACAAGCAGAGGGAAAAGGCGCTGGAGACCATGGAGATATACGCGCCCATTGCCCACCGTCTCGGCATGCAGAGAGTCAAATGGGAGCTGGAGGATCTTTCGCTGCTGTATCTCGATCCCATAGGCTACAGGGAGATCACCTCGCAGCTGGAAAAGCGCATGCCCGTGCTGGAAAGGTTCATGGAAGTGAACAAGCAGCGCATGATAGACCGTCTCGCCTCCGCCGGCATCAAGGGCGAGGTCACCTGCCGCATAAAGCACATATACAGCATCTACCGGAAGATGTACAGTCAGAACAAGGAGCTCAGCGAGGTGCTGGATCTCTGCGCTTTCCGCGTGATAGTGGACACCATCCCGGACTGCTACAACGTGCTGGGGCAGATACACGATCTGTTCAAGCCGCTGCCGGGGAAATTCAAGGATTATATAAGCACGCCCAAGCCGAATATGTACCAGAGCATACACACCACGGTCATAGGCTCCGAGGGCATACCCTTCGAGGTGCAGATACGCACCTATGAAATGCACCACACCGCCGAATACGGCGTGGCGGCGCACTGGAAATACAAGCAGGGCATCAGCGGCCCCGCGGGCGAGGAGAAATTCGCCTGGATACGCAGCCTGCTCGAGGCGCAGCAGGAGAGCGACGCGCAGGATTTCGTGCACGAGCTGAAGATAGACATGTTCGCCGACGAGGTGTTCGTTTTCACGCCCAAGGGCGACGTGATAAATCTGCCCGCCGGCGCCACGCCGATAGACTTTGCCTACAGCATACATTCCGAGATAGGCAACCATATGACCGGCGCCAAGGTCAACGGGCGCATAGTGACCTTCGATCACGCCCTGCAGAACGGGGACGTGGTCGAGGTGAGCACCTCGTCCTCCTCCAAGGGCCCCGCCCGGGACTGGATCGCCATTGCGAAAAGCTCTCAGGCGCGCAGCAAGATAAAGCAGTGGTTCAAGCGCGAGAAGCGCGACGAGAACATAGCCCGCGGCAAGCCCGTTTTCGAAAACGAGATGAGGCACGCCGGCATGAGCCCCGCGGTGCTGAACGACGCCGATTTTCTGCAGGGAGTGCTCAAAAAGCTCGCCGTGACCTCCATGGACGACGTATACGCCGCCATAGGCTACGGCGGCATGGCCGCGTCCCGGGTGGTGAGACGCATACACGACGAGTATTCCCGCCTCAGCAAGGCCGACAAGCTCGAAAAACAGGTCGAAAAGCTCGGCCAGCCTCAGGCGGTAAAGGAACACAGCATAAACGGGATACTCGTTGAAAATCTGGACAACTGCCTGATCAAGTTCGCCCGCTGCTGCACTCCGGTTCCGGGAGACCCGGTGGTGGGATATATCACGAAGGGCTTCGGCGTGTCGATACACCGCACGGAATGCCTCAACTACCGCTCGTCCATAGCCAAGGACGGCGAGGACATGCGGTGGATATCCGTGCGCTGGGCCGGCACCGGCGGAGAGCTGTACCAGGCGTCCTTATCCGTGAACGCGGTGCAGCACAAAAATCTCATCATGGATATAGCCACCGCGCTGAGCGCGGCAAAGGTGAAGATAACGTCCCTCTCGGTAAGAGAGCTGACCGGGGGAGGCTCCGTGGCCTTCATCACCGTGGAGGTAAAGGACACGGCGGAGCTTACCTCCGCGATAAACAGGCTTGCGCTCATAAAGGGCGTAACGGAGGTCAGGAGGACGGGCACGTGAGAGCGGTAGTCACGAGAGTGAAAAACGCGAGAGTGGAAATAAACGGAGAAGTGAGCGGCAGCATAGGCGTCGGGTTTCTCGTGCTTCTGGGCGTGAAGACCGGCGACACGGAGGCCGAGGCGATACGCCTGAGCGACAAGATATGCGCCCTGCGCATATTCGAGGACGAAAACGAGCGCATGAACCTTTCGCTCGCCGACGTGAACGGAGACATTCTCGCGGTATCGCAGTTCACGCTTTACGGTAATTGCCGTCACGGGCGCAGACCGGAGTTCCTCAGCGCGGCGAAGCCGGAGCAGGCCGTCCCGCTGTACGAGCTTTTCATAGAAAAATGCCGGGAAAAGGGCTTCCGCGTGCAGACCGGCGTTTTCGGGGCGGACATGCAGGTGTTTTCCCAGAACGACGGGCCGGTCACGCTGATACTCGATACCGACGAGCTGTAACGGAGGCTTGATATGCTGATAAAATGCTTTACCGTGGGGCAGCTGCAGACCAACTGCTACATAGTCACGGATGAAAATTCGCTGAAATGCGCGGTGATCGATCCCGGCGCGGAATCGGGCACCATACTGAATTATCTCGACGACAACAGGCTGAAGGCGGAATGCATATTCCTCACCCACGGGCATTTCGACCATACCAAGGCTGTGCCCGCCGTATACGCCGAGACGAAGGCGAGAGTGTACATCAACAGGGGCGACGCGAACCTCGAGGATTTTCACGACTCGTACAGATACCACGGCGGCGACGAGCTCGGGTTTTACGCCGAGGGGGACGTCATCGAGGTAGGCGCGCTGAAATTCACCGTTATGGAGACTCCCGGCCACAGCCGCGGCTCGGTGACGCTGCGCTGCGAAAACGCGCTGTTCACCGGCGACACGCTTTTCCGCGACAGCTGCGGGCGCACGGATCTCGAGGGCGGCAGCATGACCGTGCTGAAAAAGTCCCTGCGGCGTCTGTATGAGCTTGAGGGAGATTTCGAGGTCTACCCCGGACACATGGACTCCACCACCCTGGACAGAGAGCGGAAATTCAATTATTACATGCTCGAAGCCGCGGAAGAATAACAGGATGAATATATTTCTCAAGGGACATGAGTACAGATATGCCGCGGAGCAGGCGCTCATGTCCTTTTTTCCCGACCAAAGACCGGAATACCCCGACGGCGCGGAGCCCGAAGGGAACTGCGTGATACTGAGCCTCGACGGGGCGAGGGCCGCGGCGGAGCTGCGGCTGGACGGAAGGACCGCCCGGGGCGAGGCGGAAGCGGACGGGCCCGTCCCGGAAAACGGGACGGAAAGAGACAGGCTGCTGCAAAAGCTTGTCAAGCTCGCCTTTTTCCGCGCCGCGGTGGAGCTGCGCGGCAGCGCTCCGCCCTGGGGCGCGCTCACGGGCGTGAGGCCCGTCAAGCTCGCGGCGAAATACATGCGTCAGACCGGCCTCGGGCCCGCGGAGACCGCGGAATACATGTCGGAGGAATACTGCGTTTCCCCCGGCAGAGCGGAGCTGTGCGCAAGGGCGGCGGAATACTCGCTGAAGGCGGACGCGGAGCTTGAGGAAAAGGACGTGCTTTTGTACGTGGGCATACCCTTCTGCCCCTCCCGCTGCTCCTATTGCTCTTTCGTCAGCAGCTCGGTGGAAAGATCCCTCGCGCTGATCGGCGATTACGTAGAGGCGCTGCTGCGGGAAATAAGCGCCGCGGGGCGGCTCGCCGCGAAATACGGGATGAACGTCGCGGCGGTATACTTCGGCGGCGGAACGCCCACGACCCTGTCCCCGGAGAGCCTTGACCGGCTCATGGGAGAGCTGGCGGACGCCTTCGATCTGTCCCGCTGCCGGGAATATACCGTGGAGGCGGGCAGGCCTGACACCGTCACGGAGGAAAAGCTGGAGACGCTCCGGCGCCGGGGCGCGGGCAGGATAAGCATAAATCCGCAGACGATGAACGACCGCGTGCTCGCCGCGATAGGCAGAAGGCACACCGCGGGGGACGTTCTGACGGCGTTCGCTCTGGCGAGGGAGCATTTCCTGGGAGATATAAACATGGACCTGATAGCCGGGCTGCCCGGGGACGGTCCGGACAGCTTCCGCCGCAGTCTCGATACCGTTCTGGGCCTGGGGCCGGAAAACGTGACCGTGCATACGCTCACCATGAAGCGCTCTTCCCGTCTCAGCGCCGAGGGCGGCGGGATACCGGAGGGCGAGGCGGCCGCGGAGATGCTCGGGTACGCTTATTCCGTCCTGCCCTCGGCGGGCTTTTCGCCCTACTATCTTTACAGGCAGAAATTTTCCGTGGGCGGCTTCGAGAACACGGGCTGGTGCCTGCGGGGGCATGAGAGCCTGTACAATATCGGCATGATGGAGGAGCTTCGCAGCGTTATCGCTCTCGGCGCCGGCGGCGCGACGAAGCTGGTGCATCCCGGGAGCGGGAAAATAGACCGCGTTTTCAACAAAAAATATCCGTACGAATATATAGCCTCTTCCGGCTGCGTCCCGGAGCTGGAAAAGCTGCTCGGCTGAGGCGCAGGCAAAAAAAGCCGTTTACAAAACCGCCGCGAGCATATATAATAACCGTACGGACCCGGGCAAAGCGCAACAGATATAAAGTCAGGATGGGAGGAGACGCTATGGCATATTCTATCATCACCATAAGCAGGGAGTTCGGAACGGGAGCAAGACTGATAGGCAGACAGCTCGCCGAATTGTTGGGGTACGGTTATTACGACAGGGCTCTTATAGAAATGTCTGCGGAAAAGAGCGGACTGAGCGAGGAGTTCATAGAGCGTACCGAGGAGAAAGCATCCAACAGCTTCCTTTATAACCTCGCCACGGCGGCGTACATATCCTCCGATATGGGCATGCAGTACAGCGTGCCCGTAAACGACAGAGCCTTCATGGTTCAGTCGGACGTGATAAGGGAGATCGCCAAGAAGGAAAACAGCGTTATAGTCGGCCGCTGCGCCGATTATATCCTCAAGGATCATCCCAAGCTGCTCAGAGTGTTCATTTACGCGGACAAGGCCGACAGGATAAACCGCATCATCAATGAATACGGCAATTCTCCGAAGACCGCCGAGTCCACCCTCAACAAGATAGACAAGGGCAGGGCGAATTATCACAAGTTCTATACCGGCACCGCGTGGAAATCTCTGGAAAATTACGACCTGTGCATCAACACCTCCACCACCGGGATAAAGGGCGCCGTCATGGCCATAAAGGCCGCGGCGGAGGAGAAATTCGGCAAAGACTGAAATATTGAAAAACGATCCGGGGACGCCGCAAAAAGCTTTGCGGCGTCCCCGGTCTGTTTTGCGGCGCGGCGTGACGGCGCCGCCTCAGCCGTCGGCGGTCTTTTCGGCTTTTTCCCTGAGCCTCCGCCATTCGTCGGTTTCCTTCAGCTTTCCGAGACGCGGATCGTCAAGCGCCTGCAGGAGCAGCCTGCGGCGGTAACGCATGTATTCGTCGTTCGACGCCACGATATTCAAGCCGTCCATGTCGACCAGCGCCGTTTTGACGGCCCTTTTTCTGCGCTCGTAAAGCTCGGCGGAGCTTTCCGTCATTCGCCCGAGCCATTCCAGCGCCTCTTCTTCGCGCCCGAGCATAACGCAGGCGACGGCGGCGAGGTGCATCACGTTGCCGCGGTCTCTCTCATGAAAAAAGCCGGGGAGCCCGCTGTCTCTGCCGAGGATGAGCTTTATAAAATTCATCGCTGTCCCGGCGCATTCAAGAGCCTTTTCGGGTCTGTCCGTGTCCAGATAGTTCAGCATGAGAGCCACGGCCGAGTCGATAAAGTAACCCACAGCCTGCTCAACGCAGGATTTCAATATGCCTTCTTCGGTATGCCTGTCCCCGGTAAGGAAAAAGACCCTGGCCTCCATCGGCATCGCAAGCTGGAGCGGAGAAAGCGGACTGTCGGCGGCGAGCCTGATCGCTCCGTCCCTGTCCCCGGCAAGCGCCAGAAGCTCGCAAAGCAGATGTTCAAAAGCGCCCCTCACGGGCACGCGGGAGTCTTTCATCATTTTTTCATGTTCCCGGGCAAAGCGCAGCGTATCCGCCAGCACCTTTTCCGCCCGAGCGGCATGATAATGGGAGCTTTCCGGACAGCAGAGACGGTAGCCGAGACCTGTAAAATCATAAACGGCCCTTTCCCCGTCTACAGTTTCCGGCACGCCGGACGAAAGCTCTTCGGCGCGCTCTTCCCATATCCGATAGGCTTTGTCCGGGTCGGGATCGAAATAGTCAAAATCGACGGGGACAAGCCGGTTTTCTTCCCCTTCCAACCCGAAAAGAGTATCGGTGCTCACGTCGAAAACCTTTGCCAGAGCCGGGACCTGGCTGATATCGGGCAGGCTTTGGTCGGTCTCCCATTTTGAAACGGTCTGGGGCGTGACGTGCAGCTGTTCGGCGAGCTTGTCCTGAGTCCAGCGCCGCTCGGCGCGCAGAGCGCGTATCGTTTCGCCCATGCTCGGTTTCTCTTTCATTCGGTATCCTCCCTTTTGATAAGCGTATCGGCGCCGTTTGACTGAGAAAAGAATAGCACATATATTCGCCGATTACTATCAAATCGAAGGATATATCAAATCAACCGGCAGTTGAGTTGCTCTCCGGAAAAGTTGTTGATTTCCCGCGTGGTTCCTATACAATGGTATTGCGGCGGAAATACGTCCGTCAAAACCGTGTTCAAATCCACACCGCTTGGCGGAGAAAGCGAGGAATGGCAGATGACAGAGGGTATAGGCCAAAGACTGAGGGAATACCGCATGCGAAACCGCCTGACACAGCAGGCCGTCGCGGAGGCGGTCGGCATTTCTTCGCAGGCCGTCAGCAAGTGGGAAACGGGGACGGCGCTGCCCGACATTTCCGTTCTTGTTCCGCTGGCGGCGCTCTTTCGGGTATCGACGGACGAGATCCTCGGCAATACGGCCCGACGCGACTATTGGGAAGCAAAATGGAGGGAAGCCTGCGCCGAGCCCGGCGGCGCGCTCGAAGTGTCGGAAAAGGCGCTGGGGGAAATGCCCGGAGACAAGGAATTTTTATACAGACGCGCCTGCAGTGAATACCTCTGCGCCGACCGGGCTTCCGATCCCGGCGAGCGCGCGAGGCTGCTGGGCGCTTCCGCGAGCCATTTTTCCGAGCTGCATGCCGCATACCCGGATCTCGAAGCCGCGCTGAGCATGCTCGTGCGTGTGCTGTCGGCAGCCGGACGATATGAAGAAGCAAAAAGATACGCGGAGCTTTCCCCGGACAGGGAGCGCCTTCTTGCTCTGTGCCTGTCCGGCGCGGAGCTGTCGGCCCGGCGAAGGCTCATGATCGGCAGAGCCGTCAGCCAGCTGACGGCGGACCTGCTGAACGCCGAGTCCGCGGACATGCTCCGGGATGCCGAAAGCATGATCGACAGCTGCGCCGATCTGTACGACGACGGGGACCGTCTCGCTTTCCGGCTTTCAGCGATCAGCCGCCGGGCGATGCTGCTGACCGGAGAGAAGAGACCTGCGGAAGCGGTCGCCGTGCTTCGGGAAGCGTTCGATTTTCTGCGGGGCAGTTACGGCGAGAGCAATGCCGCGGACGAGCTGACGCGGCAGTATCGGATATTTATGCAAAACGAAAAATTTGACGTTTTGAGAAGCCGGGCGGATCATAAAGCTCTGATGCGCGACTTTGAAGGGCTTGTAAAGCATGCCGGGGAAACAAAACCGAAAAAGTTCGATTACTCGAACGTTCCCGAAGAGCTCAGGCCGCCGGTGCCGATAGAA
>DBWE01000138.1 GCA_002308315.1 Clostridiales bacterium UBA1246
ATCATAAAGCAAATTCCGTTTCCCGTCAACCCCGCTCCTCGGGACAGGCGGTCTATTCTTCATGGATTTTTGATATCAGAAGCCCCGCCGTCACGCCGCAGGAAGACGCGGGCCGAAAAAGGCCCGCGCCGCGCATACGTTCATTTACTTTTTGGAGGTCTCTTCCTCTTCCTCGTCGTCATCGTCAAAGGGAGGCATCATGCCGCCCGGTCCGCCGCGGAAGCCGCCGGGGAACTTGAAGCCCTCGGGAGGCTTGAAGCCGTTCGGCAGCTTAAAGCCGCCCGGCATGCCCGGGAAGCCGGGGAAGCCGCCCTCGGAGTTCTCTCCCTCGCTGAAATTATCCTCGCGTATGCTCTCGTTCTCGGAGGATATGTAGCGTTTGGCCTGGGTGGAGAACAGCGTATAGTATTCGCCCTTCTGCGCCATCAGCTGGTGGTGATCGCCCATCTCCACGATCTCGCCTTCCTTCATGACCACTATCTTGTTGGCGGTAGTGGCGCTGGACAGACGGTGAGAAACGAACAGAGTGGTCTTGTCCTTGCGCAGCTGATCGAACTGGTTGAATATCTCCTGCTCCGCCATGGGGTCGAGCGAGGCCGTGGGCTCGTCGAGGATGAGTATGTCGGAGTCGGAATAGAACGCCCTGGCTATCGACAGCTTCTGCCACTGGCCTATGGACAGCTCTATGCCGGTCTTTTCGAAGTAGCGCATGAGCGGCGTATCGTAGCCGTGAGGCAGCTTGCGTATGAAATCGTCGGCGTTGGCCTGCCTGGCGGAGTTTTCGATATCGTCCTGCTCGATGTTCTTGTCGATATCGCCGAAGGCTATGTTCTCCGTTACGTTCACGGCGTATTTGCCGAAGTCCTGGAAAATGATGCCGTACAGCTTATACAGCTCGGTAACGTCGTAGTCCTTTATGTTCCTGCCGTCGAGCAGTATCTCGCCCTCGGTGGGATCGTACAGACGGGTTATCAGCTTGATGAGCGTGGTCTTGCCGGCGCCGTTGAGGCCGACGAGCACCACCGTGTCTCCGGCGTTGAGAGTGAGGTTGACGTTCTTTATGACCTTGCGCTCGGTACCGGGATAGGAGAAGCTCACGTTCTTCAGCTCTATCGTATGTCCGCAGTGGCGCCGCGGGACGATGGGCTGCGGGACATCCGGCACGATGGTCTTTTTCTCGTTCATAAACAGTATCATGTTGTCTATGAACAGCGAGCCCTCGTATATCGACGCCGTCGTCATTATCAGCGAGGTGACCGCCGACGAGACCGAGTTGAGCGCGCTGGTGTAGATGGAGTAGTCGCTTATCTGTTTTACGTTGGTCGCCACCATGTAGAACAGCGCCATGTTAAGCACCGCCGTACACAGCGACAGGAAGATGTTCCAGCCGCCCTCCTGCAGGATTATGGCCCTGATGCCCTTGAAATATTTGGTGAATATTTCATTGTACCGGCCGATGAACATATCGGACAGGTTGAAAAGACGTATCTCCTTGACCACGTCCTTGTTTACCATGAGGTCGCTGTAATACTGCAGCTGCCTGCGGTCCTTGGAGCGGTGGCGCATGTACAGGAAGTTCTTGCGGCGGAAGAAGAAGGTCACCGCCGCGGTCACTATGGACAGGATGACGAACACGATGAAGAGGATATAGGACATCGTGCCCATCTTGGCCAGCAGCGTGAAGAGTATCACCACGTAGCTGATCATGGATATTATGCGGCTGATGAGATCGAAGGTCGAGTTGAGGATGTTGACCGGGCGCGAGCCGGCCTCACGGTTGGCATTTTCGAGCCTCTCGTAGAAGTCCGGCATATCGAAGGAAGCCAGGTCGACCTCCTTGGCCTTCTTCATGATCTTGATCTTTACGTGATTGGTAACGATCTCGCCCGAGATCCTGGTGATGATGCCGTTGAGGCTGCTGATAAGACTGTTCAGGAACGTGTACCCGAACTGATACGCCAGAGGTATGAGCATGTTCACGTCTTCCGAGAACGAGCGTACGACCTCGGCCAGCAGGTTGGCCGTGATGAGCGTTCCGACCAGCGGCATGACGCCGTTGTACAGCGTCATGAACATCATCACGAACAGCAGCGAGGGTCTGGCCTCCCAGACCAGCTTGAAAATGTAGAGAAGCCTTGAGGCCGTGCCTCCCACGACTTCCCTGAGATATCTCGGTACGTCGCTTAAGGACTTGGGCCTCTGTGCCTTGAGCTTGTCGTTGACTCCGTCTCCGGGCGGGAAAAATCCACCGGGTCCCATGATTTATTTCTCCTTTTCTCTTTCCGAATTGCTGTCCAGCAGCTTCTTCAGCAGAAGCGCCAGCGTGGTTTTTTCGTCCTCCGAAAGCGCAGAGAAGAATTCCTCCGTTCTCCTCTCCCGCTCCGCGGAAAACATCGCCGCGATGCGCCTGCCCTTTTCCGCGATGTACACCAGCACCTGCCTGCGGTCCTTTTCATTGATCCGGCGCTCTATGAGCCCGTCTTCTTCCATTTTGAAAAGCAGCTCCGACAGGGACGGCGGCCGTATCCACATCGCTTCGGCAAGGCTTTTCTGCGTGACTCCGTCCCTTACGCTGAGCAGAGCGAGCACCCTGCCCTGACTTCTGAAGCCCACGCTCGTCATGTCCTTGACCGGCGGCGGGAAGCGCATGCGCATGAACTGATCCGACGCGTTTTCATCAGGCAGACCTCCTCCCGGCGCCGGACCGACGGGTCTGCCCGGGCGACGGGTGAGCATGGATACCTGGAAAAGCATATTCATAAGCTCTTCGTTGCTCAAAGCAGGCCCTCCTAACTGTTAGGTAACTAATAATTTTTTATTGTACAAATATTAACACGCGGAATTACTTTTGTCAACAGTATTTTTCGGCGCTTTTTTATTTTTTTACGCGCTGCGAAAGCAGCGGAAGGCCGCCCGTCAAAGCCGAGTTCTTCAAGGGCCGTAATGTGGACTTGCGGAAACGGAATAAGTATTGTATCGGCGCCCCGCTCCCCGAAGGCGCGGCCGCGCCGATTTCATTACGGATCGGAGTGTTATTCATGTCTGTATCATTTATGGCTCTGCTGCTCAACTCGGCCTTCATCATGCTGCGTCTGGGCAGTCCGGTCAATTCCTTTCCCCGCCCTCTGCCCGCCGCGGAGGAGGCGGAGTACGTCCGCCGCTCTCTTTCCGGCGATATCGAGGCGAGGAACCTGCTCATAGAGCACAATCTGCGCCTGGTAGCCCACATAATCAAGAAATACTATACTCAGGACTGCGATCAGGACGATCTTATATCCATAGGCACCATAGGTCTTATAAAGGGCATATCGAGCTATAAGCCCGACAAAGGGGTGCGCCTTGCGACCTACGCCTCCCGCTGCGTGGAAAACGAGATACTCATGTACTTCCGCAGCCGCAAAAAGACGGCCGGGGACGTTTCGCTCTCCGAGGCCATAGAGGCGGGCGAGGACGGCGGAGAGCTCTCCTTCATGGACGTGCTGTGCCGCGAGGACAACATGCTCGAGCGCATTACCTCCGCGGAAAGCCGGCGCCGCCTCAGAGGATACATCGAAACCGAGCTCACTCCCCGGGAGGCGGAGATAATCAAAATGCGCTACGGGCTTTACGGCGCCCCGGCGCGGACGCAGAGGGAGACCGCCGAGGCGATGCGGATATCGCGCTCGTACGTATCGCGCATAGAAAAAAAGGCCCTTGAAAAGCTCGAGGCCGCTTTCCTGCGCGACGGCTGAGCATTTTGCGCCCTCACGCCAAAAAAAGCTTGCTTAATCCTCCGCGATTACTTAAACTGTAACCGTATATACGAGCGACAAGGAGCGGCGGGATATGAAAAAGGTCATGCTGGTCTTCGGGACCAGGCCGGAGGCTATAAAAATTTGTCCTCTCGTCAACGAGCTGAAAACGCGGAAGGGCATACGAACGGTGGTTTGCGTCACCGGCCAGCACAGGCAGATGCTTGACAGAGTGCTGGAGATCTTCGGCGTAAAGCCGGATTACGATCTGTCCATCATGAAGGAGGGACAGACGCTTTTCGACATCACCGCCGCCATACTCGAAAAAATAAAGTCCGTGCTTGAAAGGGAGCGGCCGGACGTCGTGCTCGTCCACGGCGACACGAGCACCGCTTTCGTTTCCGCTCTTGCCTGCTTCTATCTCCGCATACCCGTGGGGCACGTCGAGGCGGGACTTCGCACCCATAACATATATTCCCCCTACCCCGAGGAATTCAACCGCCAGGCAATAAGCATAATAAGCCGCTACAATTTCGCGCCCACGAGTCTTGCCGCGGACAATCTTATAAAAGAGGGCAGGGATCCCTCGGGAGTGTACGTCACCGGCAATACGGTCATCGACGCCATGCAGCACACCGTCCGGGAGGATTACCGCCACCCCGAGCTGGACTGGGTCGGCGACGCCAGGCTCATATTCATCACGGCGCACCGCCGCGAAAACCTGGGCGAACCCATGCACCGCATGTTCCGCGCCATACGCCGCGTGCTCGGCGAGCATCCGGACTGCCGCGCCGTCTACCCCATCCACATGAACCCCGCCGTACGCCGCGCGGCCGACGAAGAGCTCGGCGGCTGCGACCGGATACACATAATCGAGCCCATCGACGTCTTCGACTGCCACAATTTCGAGGCCCGCTGCTATCTGTGCCTGACCGACTCCGGCGGCATACAGGAGGAGTGTCCCTCCTACGGCAAGCCCGTGCTCGTCATGCGCGATACCACGGAGCGCCCCGAGGGGCTCAAAGCGGGCACTCTGAGGCTGGTCGGCACCGACGAGGACGTGATTTACTCCAATTTCACCGAGCTGCTCGAAAACAAAGCCGCCTACGACGCCATGGCCCATGCCTGCAATCCCTACGGAGACGGGCACGCCTGCAGGCGCATAGCGGATATACTCGAGCTCGGGACCTGCGACCCCTGGACGGGGGGCTGATTCCTCAAAACGTCTCCCTCGCGGGATTTTCGAAATATCGACAGCCGGGCTGCGACGCCCGGCTGTCGATTTACCGTATTCATTCACTTCCCCGTCCGCAGCAATTCCTCCGCCGCGACCGTTATGACGCGGCCTTCGTCCATGGCTCCGACGGAGCCTTTTTCGCCCGGCAGGGCATACGTCGAGACCGCGATATGCTCGTCCCCAAAGCGCAGCAGCTCACCCCGGGCGGGATAATCCGCCGTATCCGCCGCGGCAAGGCCGCGCGGGATCCCCTCGCCCGTCAGCTTCAGCAGGCTTTCCTTCAGCGCCCACATATCCGTAAAAACCGCGGCGGGATCCTCCGCCGTCCTCAGCAGCTCCGCCTCCGCCGGGGAACACACGCGCCCGATGAGCCGCGGGGAGGGGCTGACGCGCTTCTGGATATCCGCCCCTATCTCCCGCCGGGCGACGGCGCATATGCAGCTGTACGCGCTGTGGCTTATACTGAAGCAGACGTTTTCCGCGCCGGCGGCGTACGGCTTACCCGACGGGGCGGCGCGTATTTCCGCGTTCCTTATGCCGAAGCAGTCCTCAAGGGCGTAGCAGAGCAGCAGCCGCGCCGCCGTGAACATCAATCTCGACTCTCTGCGCAGATATCTTTCCGCACGGGCGCGGTCCTCCCGCGACAGGCGGAGCGTGAGTTCTCTCAGCCGGCCGTCCGAAACGCCGCCGCAGTCCCGGGCGAAATATACGGAATATTCCCCGTCCATACCGTTATTCTCCGTTCAGCGTTATTCTTCCCGATATTATAGCACCGCCCGGAGCGCAAGGCAAAGCGGCGCCGAAAAAAGAAAGCTTCGGCGGGTATATACATTTTTTTACATTGTGATATAATAATATTTAGTATTTATATCGCGCATCTGCTTGTTTGGAGGTAAGCTTATGGAAAACAGACCGCAGGGACGAGAAAAGCACGTCAACGGAACAGGCAAAGACATACACAAGCACGGCAGCGGCGTCGGAGGCGGACCGGTCGGCGGCAGACCCTCCGGTCAGGCCGGGCGCGGCGCCCCTTCCGGCGGCAGAGCTCCGTCGGGCGGAGGCCCCCGCAGCTCCTATCCCGGGCAGCAGACCCAATACTCCGGCCGGGCCGCGCGGAGCGGCGGCAGTCCGCTTATCAAGATCATCATTGCCGTTGTCGTCCTTCTGGGCGGAGGCGGCTTCGGGCTCAACAGTCTGCTGGGCGGAGGCGGCTCGTCCGACGTGCCGGATATCGGCGGCTATGAGCAGAGCTATACCGGCTCCTATTCGCAGCAGCAGCCCGGCGGCACGGGCGGCCTCGACCTGGGCAGCCTGCTGGGCGGCTTCGCCGGCGGCGGCAGCAGCATCGGCAACGTTTCCTCGGGCTGGAGCGGCAGGGACAACACCGGCAGGCTCAACACCTCCGTGGATCCCGCGGCGCGGCCCAAGCGTACGGCGATCATCGGCGGCGGCAGGGACGAGGTCACCGTAATGGTGTACATGTGCGGCTCCGACCTCGAGTCCAAAAGCGGGATGGGCTCAAAGGATATCCGCGAAATGACCGCGGCCACTCTCTCGGACAACGTGAACCTGCTTCTCTATACCGGCGGCAGCAAGCAGTGGAACAACAACGTCGTCAGCAGCTCGTACAATCAGATATATAAGGTGGAGAACGGTACTCTGAGCTGCCTTGTCAGCAACGACGGCACCGCCGCCATGACCGATCCGGCCACGCTCACCGGCTTTATCAGATACTGTGCCGAGCACTATCCCGCCAACAGGAACGAGCTGATATTCTGGGACCACGGCGGAGGCTCCGTCAGCGGCTAAG
>DBWE01000107.1:0-2880 GCA_002308315.1 Clostridiales bacterium UBA1246
GATCGCGTCGCAGCAGTCCATATATCCGTCAAGATGGATGAATCCCGTCATCATCCAGGGAACGCAGGCGCGCAGGAGAGCCGCGAACAGCCCCGAAAGGCCGATAAGACGGATAAGAAAATCGACCAGCAGCCATACCGCGCCGCAGAGAAAGCCGATGAACGGCAGCAGCGCCACCATCATGGGCCGCAGCTCCTCGTCCCAATGGGGATAGGGGCAGGGAACGGCGCAGAACATGCCCCAGGACATGAAAAACGCGGTGACGATTTTTTTCACAGCGGCGCGCCCCCCTTATGCCATATCACGTTTGCCGCGCACAGCTCGGCCACGCCGTCGCATTCGGCCGCGAGCGCCCTGTCAACGTAGGCGAGGGCGCGGCGGTACTGCTCGGTGGTCTCGGAGAAAACGCCGGCGTCGGAATAGATGAAATCGCTTACGAAAACTATGTCCCTCACGCGGCGGCTCAGCTCGACGAGCTGGCCTGCCACCCGCTCCCCCGCGAGGGCGTCCGTCTCGTAAAGAGGCGGGGGGAACATTTCGTTGGACAGCAGCGCGGTGACGCTGTCGAGAAGAAACGCGGCGTCGGGATCGACCGATGAGAGACAGTCGAGTATGTTCCGCGGGCATTCCACGGTTTGAAAGCCCATCCCGGCGCGGTCCGCCACGTGGCGGCGTATGCGCTCGTCGTCCTCGTCGTCATGGGGGTCCATGGTGGCGATATAGTACAGCGGTCCGCTGCCGGCCAGTCGCCTGACGGCGTCCTGAGCAAAGGAGGATTTTCCGTTTTTAGCTCCGCCCGAAACAAATATCTTCATTTTCGCGTATCTCCGTCAGGTAATCGTCGTTTATCCCGGCGCCGTCAAATGTGGCCATACCGTTCATGACGGCGCAGGCGGCCTGCACCACGCGGAAAGCGAGCGGACATCCGCTGCCCTCGCCGAGACGCATGTCCAGAAGAAGATAGGGCTGCAGCCCCAGCTCCTCCGCCGCGGCGGCATAGCCCTTTTCGAACGACGCGTGGGACGGGATGAGGTAGGCTTTCACGTTTTCGCACAGACGCGCGGCGCACAGTGCGGCGACTATGGAAATGAAGCCGTCTATGACGACGGGCAGAGAACACTCCGCCGCGCCGAGAAAGACGCCGCACATTGCGGCGATATCGAAGCCGCCTACCTTGCCGAGAACGTCGAGCGGGTCCCCGGGATCCGGTCTGTGCAGGGCGAGAGCGGAGGCTATGACCGCTTTTTTTCTGGCAAAGCCGTCGTCGGTAAGACCGCCGCCGCGTCCGGTGACGTCCTCGACGGAAAGCGAAAGCAGCGCGGCGAGGACGGCGGCGGAGGTGGTGGTATTGCCTATGCCCATTTCGCCCACTCCTATGATGTCCACGCCGTCGTTCTTCGCATCGCGGGCAAGCTCCATGCCGATCTCCACCGCGCGGACGGCCTGATCGCGGGTCATGGCCGGCTCCCTGGCGATATTGCCGGTGCCCATGGCTATCTTGCGGTCCAGCACGGCCGGGCAGTCCACGACGGCGTTCACGCCCACGTCGGCCACGACCAGCCCGTCGCCGAAGTACGCCGCCATGGAGGAGGCGCCCGTAAGGGCACGGGTCAGATTTACGGTCTGCGCGAGGGTGACGCTCTGCGGAGCGGAGGAAACGCCCTCCTCTACCACGCCGTTGTCGGCCGCCAGTACGATTATGCGCGTTTTCCCGATGTGATTTATCACCTTGCCGGTGATCCCGGCAAGGCGTACCGACAGCTCCTCCAGCTTGCCGAGGCTGCCGGGGGGCTTCGCCAGGGCCGCCTGACGCTTCTCGGCCCGCGCCATGGCCTCGCGGTCCGGCGGGGATATCGCAGCTATGGCGGCCAAAAGATCTTTTTCCATTTCAGTCCTCCAGAATGCCGCTGTCCGAAAGCCAACGGACGGAATCGCCGCTGCTGAGGCTTTCTATGGCAAAGCTCGCCGCGGGACAGTCTTTTTCCAGCTTTTTCAGCGCCTCGGGCATGTCGAGAGTGCCGTCGAAAAGCGCGGCGTGTTCGTCCTTTTCACCGCGGTTGTTGTGTATGTGGACGTGGCGTATGTATTCCTTCATGCAGTCTATCCACTCCGTAACGGGAAGAGAGGACTCGCAGTGGGCGTGGCCCACGTCCAGACACATCATGAAGCGGGGGTCGTTCACGCTGCGGACTATGTTCGTGAGCAGCTCCGGCTCGTCCTCCATGACGTTTTCAAGGCACAGCACGACGTCGGAGCCGACGCCGTCAAGCAGCCTTTTCCAGAACTCCACCGAACGCTCGGTGAACCAGGATTTGTAATAGATCAGCGGGATGTAGCCCGAATGTACGACGATCTTGTTTATGCCGAGCCGGGACGCGAGCGCGAAGGCCTGCGTATATCTGCGCTCCGCCAGCTCTACGGCGAGAGGGTCGATGGCGGCGGGACACAGCTCGTTGAAGGGCGCGTGAAAGGTGAAGCGGTCCGCGGAGCGCATCTTTTCGGCGACTATGGGCATGTATACGTCAAAATCGCGGTCCATGTTGCTGGCGGTGCAGAATTCGGCGACCTCCAGCCCGAGTCCGAAGCGGGCGGCGACGTCTGCCGCGTCCTCGGAGACGGTCGAAATATAAAGCGAAGTTTTTTTCATACAGTCTATCCCATCAAACAGTAACAAAGGCCGCGGCGATAAAGATCGCCGCGGCCGTGTCGGTCGGGTCCGTTTTTTTGCTCCGAAGGGGAAAAAACGGGAATGCTCTATCGACGCTTATTATAATTTCAATAGGCGTTGTTGTCAATTATCCGGGTATATCAGTCGTGAGAATAGTTGTCGAAATATCCCTGTATGAATACCACGGGCGTACCCTTGTCGCCGCTGCCGCT
>DBWE01000107.1:2901-7315 GCA_002308315.1 Clostridiales bacterium UBA1246
CGGGGCGTGGTGCCCTCGGAGGCCATTTTGCCCTTGAGGTCGGCGTCCTTGTGCACGATGGAGGTCTTTATCGCGTCGGTCAGCTCCGCGCCGTTCAGGGCGTTGAAATCATTGTCGGCGAGATACTTTATTTTCAGCTCGTTCGGCGTGCCGGAAAGACCTGCGGTATATGCCGGAGATACCACGGGGTCGGCAAGCTCCCATATCTTGCCCACGGGATCCTTGAAGGCGCCGTCGCCGTAGATCATGCATTCTATATCGCGCCCGGTCATATCCCGCATCTTCTTCTGCAGAGCGTCCACGAACTCCTGCCCGTTTTCGGGGAAGAGCTTCACGCTGTCCTCGGTGGCCTTGTTGGAGCCGAGCAGGCCGTATTTCGAGTTGTACCCGCTGCCGTTGACGGAGGCGTTGAGGATATCGTCGAGAGTGAGCGCCTTTTCGGCGCCGGCGGCGATAAGACGGCGCTTGTCGCGGAAGCGGTTGTGGATATTGCAGACGAGGACGTTTTTGGTATGGTCGAGTATGCTGACGGCGCGGTTGGAGAAGATCACCTCGGCCTCGCAGCCGCATTCCCGGATCAGCTCAAGGTAGTATTCCACGTAGTCTATACCGGTGAAGGGATGGAGCCGATGGCCGAAAAGCTCCCGGTACCGGGCCTCGGTGAGCACGTCGCTCCAGGGGTTCACGCCCTTTTCGTCCAGCAGGTCCTCGTCGAAAAGCTCGTTGCCCTCCTCGTCGGAAGGATAGCTGAGCATGAGGACGATCTTTTTTACGCCCTTCGCTATGCCGCGCAGGCAGACCGCGAAGCGGTTGCGCGAAAGGATGGGAAATACCACGCCGAGAGTATCGGCGCCGAATTTCGCCGCAACGTCGGCCGCGATATCGTCCACGCCCGCGTAGTTGCCTGCGGCGCGGGCGACGACCGACTCGGTCACGCATACTATGTCTCTGTCGCGGAAGCTGAAGCCCTCGGCCTTTGAGGCGGCCGCAACGCTCTCGGCAACTATGGAGACGAGATCGTCGCCGCGGCGGATTATGGGCGTTCTGATGCCTCGGGAAGTTACGCCTACGGTTCTCATTTTTTCCTCCTGATCTGCGCGCCGGGCGGAAATGCGCCGCGCGGCGCGGTTTTTCTCATGATACACGCTAAATTATACTACACTCTTCCCATAAGTAAAGATTTATGTTATTATATTGAATATAAGAAAAACTTATGGGAGGGTGCGGAAATGAACGTGAGTCTGGAGCTTTACAGGATCTTTGATGCCGCCGCGAGGACGCGCAGCTTTTCCGAGGCGGCCAGAGAGCTGTATATCAGCCAGAGCGCGGTGAGCCAGGCGGTGAGGCAGCTGGAAAGCGCCGCCGGGACGAGGCTGTTTATCAGGAGCGGGAGAGGGACGGAGCTGACCGCGGAGGGCAGACTGCTCAGCGGATACGTTTCCTCGGCCCTCGCGCTGATAGGGCAGGGAGAGAACAGACTGCAGGAGCTGAGGGAGCTGTCGGAGGGAGAGCTGAGGATAGGCGCGGGCGACACGGCCGCGCGCTGGTTCCTGCTGCCGGCGATACAGAGCTTTCATGAAGCGTATCCCAATATCGTTCTGAAAATGACGAACCGTACCTCCACGGAGACCCTTGCCCTGCTGCGGGCGGGCCGGATAGACGTCGGCTTTGTAAATCTGCCGCTCGAGGCGGAGGGGATCACCTTTGACAGCTGCATGGACATACACGACGTATTCGTGGCGGGAGAAAAATTCGGGCGGCTCAGAGGGCGCGTGCTGAGCCCGGCGGAGCTGGCGTCATATCCGCTGATCATGCTGGAGAAAAGATCGAATTCGAGGAGCTACGTGGATAAATATTTCCTCTCGCGCGGGGTGGCGCTGCAGCCTCAGCTGGAGCTCGGGGCGCATCATCTGCTGCTGGACTATGCCGAAATAGGCCTGGGCATAGCCTGCGTGATACGGGAGTTCTCCGCTCACGCCCTGGGCCGGGGCGGCATGTTCGAGCTGGAGCAGGACGAGCCGGTGCCGGGACGCGCCATAGGCGCGTGCTGGCTCGATCAGCTCGGGCTTTCTCCCGCGGCCCGGAGATTTGTGGAAATGGTGAAGGACGCGTATACCCCGGACGGCCGGAAAAATCAAAAATATGTTGATTTTTAACGGCTGAAAGTATATGATTTACGAAAAAAAGAAGATCGTCACGGAGAAGGACAGATGAAAAAAGTAGGCTACTTTAACGGCGAGATCGGACCGCTCGAGGAAATGAAGATACCAATGACCGCGCGCTCGGTGTATTTCGGCGACGGAGTGTACGACGCGGCCATGATAGCCAACGGCGTGTGCTTCGATCTGGAGGATCATCTCGACAGGTTTTACAACAGCCTCAGGCTGCTTGACATACGCAATTTCGACCCGGACAGGGAACAGCTGAAAAACGAGCTGCTCCGCACCGCCGCTCAGGCGGAGGGGGACGTGCTTTTGCTGTACTGGCAGGCGGACAGAGGCAGCTGGCCCAGGCAGCACAGGTATCCGCCCGAGGACGTGAAGGCCAACCTGCTGATAACCGTCACGCCGAAAAAGCTGGCGGACATACGCCTGCCGATCAGGCTGATAACGGTGGAGGACACGCGCTATCTGCACTGCAACGTGAAAACGCTCAACCTCATCCCGAACATAATGGCAAATCAGAAGGCGGCGGAAGCCGGCTGCGACGAGGCCGTGTTCCACCGGGGAAACGCCGTCACCGAGGGCAGCTACTCCAACGTGAGCATACTCAGCGGGGGAAAGCTCATCACTCATCCGGCGGATGAGCTGATACTCCCGGGCATTTCGAGAAAGCATCTGCTCGAGCTCGCCCGCGGGCTCGGCGTGGAGTGTCAGGAAAGAGAATTCACCCTTGACGAAATGTTCGGCGCCGACGAGGTCTTCATAACCGGCTCGACCACTCTGGTGCGCCGCGCGGACACGATAGACGGCAGAAGCGTGGGCGGCAGGGACAAAGAGCTGTTCGTGACCCTTCAGGGCGCGTATATGGACAGGGTCAGGCAGATGACCGGCCTTGATATCCCGTACAGATAAAAGGAGGAATACGATGCTTGAGGCTGAAATAGGCATAGAGGAATTTCTTGAAAAATACGTGGATACGGAGCGTTTCCGGCAGGCGTGCGCGAAGTGCGGCAACTATAACAAGCGTTGGTCGTGTCCGGAATATGATTTCGACACACTCGAATTCTGGCGCGGCTTCAGAACGCTGAAGCTGTACGCCGAGCAGCTTTTCACCGAGGGCATGACTCCCGCCGAGGCCTACGCGGAATACGGCAGGATGAAAAACGAGCTTGACGGAAGGCTGCTCGCCATGGAAAGCGACGGCTCCGTCAGTCTTGCGGCGGGAAGCTGCGCGCGCTGCGCGGAATGCACGAAGACCGCGGGAAAGCCCTGCGTGCACCCGGACAAGATGAGATACTCGATAGAGTCTCTGGGAGGCGACGTGGTCAAAACGGTTTCCGAGCTGCTCGGAACGGAGATCAAATGGGCGGACGCCGGCGGCCTGCCGGAATACTTTGTGCTGACCGGCGGCATGCTCCTGAAATGAACCGCGCAGGCGGGAAGGAACGGGAGGTAAAAGAATTTGAACTTACGTAACGCGGCTCTCATAGCCGACGCGGTGCTGGCGGTCATAATCATCGTCGCCCTCGTAAGCGGCGGACGGCAGGGAGCCATAAAGAAGCTCAGCAGGATAGCCGCCATAATCTGCGGCGTGCTTGCGGGCAATTTCGTCAAAAAGAACTTCGCGCAGAGTCTTTCGGACGGATTGATAAGACCGTTCGTGGACAACATACTCAAAAGCGCGGAGCGGAACGTCGATTTCGGAGAGCTCGCCTCCGATATAAGCGCGGAAGCGGGACAAAGCGCGGCGGCCGCGGAGCTTCCGGACCTGTCCGGCGTGGATCTTTCGGGGCTCGGCCTTTCGGAGATCAGGATACCGGGCGTGGATCTTCAGAACGTTATCTCGAATATGAGGATAGACAGGGCGGCAGGCGACCTGGCGGCAAACATCCGCTCCTCGGTGGCCGACGCCGTGAAAAGCGCGGCGGATACGCTGTCCTTCAATTTCGCAGGGATAATACTGTTCGTGCTGACGGCGCTGATAGTGTTCATACTCGTCAAGCTGATATTAAGGAAGCTGCTCAGCCCGCTGGTGGCCTCGATACCGATAGTCGGAGGCATAGACAGGCTGCTCGGCGCGGTGCTCGGCGCGGCGGAGGGACTGCTCATCGCGGGGCTGGTGCTTTTCGTCGCTTGCAAGGTCAGCCCGCTGCTGCCCGAGGCGGTGCAGAAGGTGTTTGAGCCTCAGGCGATAGAAAGATCTTTCCTGGTAAAGCAGTTCTTCCTGCGTCTGCCGGGGATCTTCACGCTGC
>DBWE01000107.1:7356-10595 GCA_002308315.1 Clostridiales bacterium UBA1246
CCTTCGCCGCCGGCTGCGCCGCGGCCGCGGTCAACACGGCCGTTACGCGGCGTCTGCTCGACAAAAACGCGAACAACCTTACGAAGCTGTATTTCATACACACGCCGGTCATGCTCGCTTTCGCCGCGGCCGTGGGTGCGGGCGCATGGGCGCTCGGGCAGAACGTGCTGCGCTGCGCTGCCGCGGCGGTCGTGGGGGCCACCGTACTGAACGTCGTCCTTGCCGCGGCGGCACGGAAAAAGAAAAAATAAAGTCCGGGGGGTGCCGGAAAGCTTGAAGGAAAACGTTTTATTCAAAATACTGGGGCTCAACGTCACGGCCGAGGTCATAACCATGTGGGTCATCATCGCCGTCGTGACGCTGATATCGGCCATAGGCACGAGGAGACTCAAGGACAGGCCCGGCAGGCTGCAGAACGCGCTGGAGCTTGCCGTGGAGAAGCTTACCGATTTTTTCTCCGGTATACTGGGAAAAGACAGGGCGAGAAGATTCCTGCCTCTGTTCGGAACGCTGTTCATTTTCATAATAGTATCCAATTACAGCGGTCTGCTGCCCGGAGCCGGAGTGGTCAGGGGCTTCGGCGCGCCGACCTCGTCGCTGTCCGTTACGGCGGGCCTTGCGATAGTGGTATTTGTCTCCACTCATTTCCTCGGCGTGAAATGCCGCGGACTGAAGGGATATCTGCGCCACTATATAAAGCCCGTGTTTTTCATGCTGCCGTTTTTGCTGATAGAGGAAATAGTACGCCCGCTGTCGCTCTCGCTGCGTCTTTACGGAAACATATACGGCGAGGAGTCGGTAACGCACCAGCTTTACGAGCTGATACCGATAGGCGTACCGCTGATAATGATGGTGCTCAGCCTGCTGTTCTGCACCATCCAGGCCGTAGTATTCACAATGCTTTCGGCGATATATATCGACGAAGCGACGGGTATAGAAGAATAGTATAGTAAAGGAGTCTTGAAAATGAGTTCCAACGCGATCATTGGTCTGGCTGCCGCCATCACGATAGCCCTCAGCACCATAGGCCCCGCCATAGCGCAGGGAATGACGGCAAAATCCGCCCTCGAGAGCATGGCCCGTCAGCCGGAGGCCGCGGGAAACATCCGTTCGGCGATGATAATAGCCCTCGCGCTCATCGAGGCGCTGACCATATACGGCCTGCTCATCGCGTTCATGCTGATCTCGAAGATAGCCTGAAGCCCGGTAAGGAGCGATCCCGTATGAGTATAGACATTTCGGTCGTGATTTGGACCGTTGTCGGCTTCTGCGTGTTCATGCTGCTGCTCGACCGCTTTCTTTTCAAGCCGCTGCTCAGGTTCATGGACGACAGGCAGAAGCGCATAGACGACGCTCACGCCGCCGTCCGTCAGGCGGAGAAGGAGCGCGCGGAGGCCGCGGAAAAAGAGCGCGGAGAAAGAGAAGCGGAAAGGCGCGGAGAGATCGCGGCCGCGGAAGCGCGGCTGGAAAAGCTGCGCGCCGAAGCAAAGGAGAACGAGCTGCGCGCGGAAAAGGAAAACGGCGCGGTGATCGAACGCAGACGCGCCGAGCTGGAGCGGGAAAAGGACGAGCTCGTCGCGCGGTCGGGAAACGACGCGGAAAGACTGATCGGCCTGCTTGCGGACAAGCTGCTGACAGAGGAACGATGATATGATGATCCTGTACATGACGGTCAACTTCCTGCTGCTGGCGGGCGGACTGTGGTATTTCGGCAGAAAGACCGTGCGCGGAATATTCGAAAAACGCCGCAGTGAGATAAACCTCAGCCTTGACGAGGCTGAGGCTTGTCTGCGTCCGCTGCCCCCGCCCGAGGAAACCCCCGCCGATCCCGGGGAGGATCCGGAGCTCGCCGCGCTCGGAATGAAGCTGGAGCGGGAACGGAAGCTTTCGGAGGCAAAGGCCGAAGAGCTGCGCGCCGGGCTGGAAAACGAACTCGACGTGATGCGCTCGGGCATGATAATGAGCGCGAGGGACGAGATCCTGCGGCGGTTCGCCGACGAGGCGGCCCGCGTGATGTCCTCCGAGCCGTTCGCGTCGCGCTTCAGACAAAAGGAAAGCGAGATCGCCGACAGGATACTCAGCCGCATGAAGGTGACCGCGGGGGACAGGGTATATATCCTGCACCACGACGTGCTGTACGTTACCCTGCGCTCCGCGTTCGGGCTGGATGAGGAGCTTGTCGAAAGGATACGCTCCGCCGCCGAGGAAATGGTGAAAAAAGCGGGCGGCGAGATATCCTTCCGGGTGCTGACCGATCCGGAGCTTACGGGCGGACTGCTGCTGAGAGTGGGCGACAAGGTGTTCGACGGCACCATAAGGAACGTGCTGCTCCATCCGCTGAAAAACGAGCTGAACGCGCTGAGCGCCGAGCTGCTGGAAAACGGCGGCGACGTGTCGGCCTGCCTCGAAAAGGCCATAGAACGCGTTTCGACCGATATAGACGAATATCAGCTCGGACGCGCGATCAGCGTTTCGGACGGTATATGCTGGATGGACGGTCTCGCCGACAGCATGTTCGGAGAGCTCGTGGAGTTTGAAAACGGTGAGCTGGGAATGATAATGGATATCGAGCCCAGCCGCGTAGGCTGCATGGTGTTCGGCTCATGCAAGCACATACAGGAATACAGCCGGGTAAGGCGCCTGGGCTGGATGGCCGACGTGCCCGTGGGAGAAGAGCTGCTCGGAAGAGTGGTAGACCCGCTGGGCAAGCCCCTTGACGGCAGGGGAGCCGTGCTCGCAAGGCAGACGATGCCGCTGGAGAATACCGCCCCCGCCATACTTGACAGACAGTCGGTATCCACGCCGCTGTATACCGGCATAAAGGTCGTGGACGCGCTCATCCCCATAGGCAAGGGACAGCGCGAGCTGATAATAGGCGACAGGCAGACCGGCAAAACGGCCATGGCCGTGGACGCCATAATCAATCAGCGCGGCAGAGACGTGATATGCATTTACGTAGCGATAGGACAAAAGGAGACGAGCGTTGCCGGCGTGGTGAACACGCTGAAAAAATACGGGGCGATGGAATATACCACCGTGGTCTGCGCAAACGCCTTCCAGTCCGCCGCGATGCTGTATATAGCTCCCTACGCCGGGACGGCGATGGGAGAGTATTTCATGAAAAAGGGCCGCGACGTGCTCATAGTTTACGACGATCTGAGCAAGCACGCCGTGGCGTACAGAGAGCTGTCGCTGCTGCTGCACCGGCCCTCCGGCCGCGAGGCGTATCCCGGCGACGT
>DBWE01000107.1:10657-12617 GCA_002308315.1 Clostridiales bacterium UBA1246
TGCCCATAATCGAGACGCAGGCGGGGGATATTTCCGCGTATATCCCCACCAACGCGATATCCATCACCGACGGACAGATCTTTCTCGAGACCGATCTTTTCAACGAGGGTCAGCGGCCGGCCGTGAACGTGGGCCTGTCGGTGTCGCGCGTGGGCGGCAGCGCGCAGACCAAGGCGATGCGCGGCGCGGCGGGCAGTCTGAGAATGAAGCTGGCCCAGTACAGGGAGCTCGCGTCCTTCTCGCGCTTCGGTTCGGACATAGACGCCGGGACGAGGGCGGCCCTCGCTCTCGGCGAGAGGATGACCGCGGTGCTGAAGCAGGGGCAGTATTCGCCGATGCCGGCGGAGAAGCAGATACTCGTGTTTTTCGCGGCCTCCAACGGCTTTGCCGACGGCGTCCCGACCGCGGACATACCGGACTGGGAGGAGAGGCTGTGCAGATACTTTGACGCGGTGCGTCCCGAGCTGCTCGAGCGTCTGGCTGCGGGGGACAGGCTCACCGACGAGCTGACGGAAGAGCTGAAGGGCGCGCTGCGCAAATTCACGGAGGCCGGGAAATGAACAGCGAGGGCCTGCGCCGCAGGATAAAGAGCATAAAAAGCACCGCGCAGATAACAAAGGCCATGGAGACCGTGGCGGCCTCAAAGTACGGAAGAGTCCTTGAAATGGAGGAGAGCTTCGGGGAGTATATGCGCTCCCTCGAAGGAGCCATGCGCAGGCTGGCCGCCGCGCCCGAAAAGCCCGCGGAGGCGCGCAGCGTGTGCTACGTGCTCGTCACGGGCAACCGCGGCATGTGCGGGCAGTTCAACACGGACGTGATAAGCCTGCTGGAGACCCTGCTGCAGGAAGAAACGAGACCGCGCACGGTCATAGCCTGCGGGCGCAGGGGCGAGGAGGCGCTGGAGAAGCGCCCGGAGCCTTTTGAGAGCTTCGATCTTCCGGACGTACCGGACAGCGAGAGCGCGGAGCGGCTCGCGGAGCTGCTGGAGCGGCTGCGCTCCGACGGCAGGGCGGACGAGACCGTGTTCGTATACGGGAAATACAAAAACGTGCTCGTGCATGACCCGCGGGCGGAAAGCCTCCTGCCGCGGCAGGAGGAAGAAGAGGGAGAAAGCCCGGCGGCGGAATATATATTCCTTCCCGACAGGGAAGCGCTGATCGGGAGAGTAAAAAAGCTTTACGAAAAGGCGCGCGTTTACTCGGTCCTGCTCTCGGCCGCCGCGGGCTTTCACAGCGCGGTGCTCACGGCGATGCGCAGCGCCGGCGACAGCTCCGACGAGATGCTCGAAAGACTTGAAAAGGATCTCAGCCGCGTCCGTCAGGGAGAAATAACGACCGAGGTGCTCGAGCTTGCCGCCGGAGCGGACAGAAGGGACGGCTGAGCGGCGCGCGGCGCCGGGGAGAGGATAGCATGGCAAAAGGCTTGATAACGAAAATAATCGGGCACGTGGTGGACGTCCAATTCCCCCAGAGCGGGGAGGTGCCCGGGATATACAACGCTCTGACGGTCCGCGCCCGGGAAAGGCAGACTGTCCTCGAGGTGGTGGGACACGTGGGGCAGGGCTGCGTGAGATGCATATCGCTGTTTCCGACGGACGGCCTTTCCAGAGGCATGGAGGCCGAGGATACCGGCGGGCCGGTGACCGTGCCGGTGGGCAGGGGCACCCTGGGCAGGATGCTGAACGTGCTCGGAGAGCCCATAGACAACAAGGGCCCCGTGGAGGCGGAGGAATACTGGCCGATACACCACGCCGCGCCCGGCTTCGCCGACATCCTCCCGTCGGCCGGCATACTCGAGACCGGCATCAAAATAATCGATCTCATGACGCCCTACTGCAAGGGCGGGAAGATAGGCCTTTTCGGAGGCGCCGGCGTGGGCAAAACGGTGCTCATAATGGAGCTTATACGGAACATAGCCTATGAGCACAACGGGTATTCCGTTTTTGCCGGCGTGGGAGAGC
>DBWE01000107.1:12663-15709 GCA_002308315.1 Clostridiales bacterium UBA1246
CGGACAGATGAACGAGCCGCCGGGAGCGAGACTGAGAGCGCCGCTGGCGGGACTGACGATAGCCGAATATTTCCGCGAGCGGGGCCACCAGGACGTGCTGCTGTTCATAGACAATATTTTCCGCTTTACCCAGGCGGGCTCCGAGGTGAGCGCACTGCTGGGCAGGATGCCGTCGGCGGTAGGCTATCAGCCTACGCTGGCTACGGAAATGGGCCAGCTCCAGGAGAGGATAGTCACCACGAAAAACGGCTCCATAACCTCGGTGCAGGCGGTGTACGTACCGGCGGACGACCTGACCGATCCGGCCCCGGCGACGACCTTTTCACATCTCGACGCCACCACGGTGCTTTCGCGGAGCATAGCCGAGCTCGGCATTTATCCCGCGGTGGATCCTCTGCAGTCCTCCTCGCGCATGCTTACCCGCGAGGACGTGGGCGCGGAGCACTACGAAACGGCGCAGGCCGTGCTGAAAACGCTGCAGCGGTATACCGAGCTGCAGGATATCATAGCCATACTCGGCATGGACGAGCTTTCCGCCGAGGACAAGACCGCGGTAAAGAGGGCAAGACGCCTGCAGCGGTTCATGTCGCAGCCCTTCCACGTCGCCGAGAGCTTTACGGGCATAAAGGGAGCCTTCGTGCACGTGCGCGATACGATAAAGGGCTGTCAGGCCATACTCGGAGGCGACTGCGACGACATGCCCGAGTCGGCCTTTATGATGGCGGGCGGCATCGACGACGTTTACCGGGCCTCGGAGGGCATGAAATGAAGCTGACGGTCGTTTCGCCCGGGGGCGTGGTACTGCAGGCCCGGGCGAAGTACGTATGTCTGCCGGCCGAGGACGGAGAGGCGGGCATACTGAACGGGCACGCCCCGCTTCTGGCAGCGCTGAAGGCGGGAAAGGTAAAATACGACGACGAGGCCGACGGCGTCAGAAAAACGGTGGATATCCCCGGCGGGATAGCCGAGGTCATAAACAACGAGGTAACGGTCATCATCTGACACGGATTGACGATAATCGACAAAAAAGCGCCTGAAAACAGGCGCTTTTTGTTGTTCCCGGATAAAACAGCCGAATGCAAATGACAAAAGTTAATTGACAAAAGACAGAACAGATAATATACTGTACGTGACATGGTAATATCATGTCCGCGTTACGCGAAAACGCCGGCGGCCGACGCATTCGCGGGAGCGATCTCAAATTGCAGCCGGCTGAAGAGCGAACGGCTGAGAAAGGAAGAGTATGAAGAAAAAGCTGTCCCTGCTTCTTGCCGTTTTGTTCGTCGCAGCCCTCTTCACCGGCTGCGCGGGAAACGGCGGCAACCCCTCGGGCGGCGACGTTCCCGCTCCCGGACCGGAAACGGACACGGGCAAAGACGACACTGCTTCGGATAACAATTTAGCGGCCGGCAAGTGGGAATTCAACGAAGACGGACTTTCCTCGGCAAAGTACGTCTATCAGCTGCCGTTGACTACCGAGGACAATACTTTTACCCGCTGGACCACCTGCTATACTCCGGAGTACATACCTGAGGACGGCTGGGCCTCGATAGAGACCTGGGCCGGTGTGGAGGATATGACGGGCGTCCATGTCGAGTATGACGTGGTATCCTCCGAGGGCCGTTCGGAAAACTTCGCGACCCTGCTGGTGTCCGACGATCTGAGAGATTTTACGGATCAGGCGTGGTTCTTCTATACCGACGGCACCGTCAAGGACGCCATTTATGAGGAAGAGTTTTTCGCGAACCTCTATCCTTATAAGGAGTACATGCCGAACTACCTGTATGAGATCTGGAGCCGCAGTCTCATAGGCGGGGAGTTCGACGACAAGGCGGACGCGTATCAGACCGCCTTCTATGAGGACGACCTTATGGCCGGCATGTACGGCATGCTGGTCGATCCCGCGCCCGGCCAGGGCTACTGGCTCAGACAGGACTGGATGGATGAGCTCGGCCTCGGCGACGCGAAGGACGTCACCACCTACGACGAGCTGCACGACGTGCTTCTCGCCATAAAGAACGCGGGACTGTGCGAATATCCCTTCGCCATATTCTCCAACATAGAAGTGGCGGGAGGAGTCGCCTTTGCCGGATACAACACCGCCGCCTACGCCGGCGACCTGATGTACAACAGGGTCGTCGACGGCGAGGTGCAGTTCTGCGGCACCACCGAGGACGACAGGGACGTGATGACCCTGCTCAACTCCTGGTGGAACGAGGGACTGATCCATCCCAACTACGCTTCCTTCAGCGATACTCAGGCAATGTCGAGCGTGCTTGCCAACGGCGAGGTCGCCGCGGTGGTATTTACCCCCTCGGAGGTCGGCCAGTGGCAGGCCGTCAACATCGACCCCGACTGCAGATACGAGGCCATACCGAGAACGAAAAAGTATGACGGACAGATACTGCAGTACGGTCAGAAGCAGTCCAACTTCCATTTCGGCTCCGTCGCCATCAGCGCCAAGTGCGAGAATATGCCGCTGGCCGTATCGTACTGGGATTGGTGGTTCTCAGACGAGGGCTCCGAATGGACGTCCTGGGGCCCGCAGGGCATACTGTGGGACTACAACGAAAAGGGCGAGCGCCAGCTTACCGATTTCTGCCTCAATCATCCCGCGGGCATGGCGTGGATCATGTGCATCTACGGCAGCAANNCAACGGCCTCGTCGAGTGCTGCCTGCAGATCCATGAGAGAAACTACGCCTATCCCGGCGGAGAGGTCTACCTCGAGGCCTTCGATCTGTGGACCGAGGACGATTACGGCGGCGAGTACGACTGGCCNNCAGTCGGTGGAATTCACCGACGACGAGAACAGCGAGCTGGCAAGCATACGCACAGACCTGTCCACGTATTTCCAGGAGCACTATATACAGTTCCTTGACGGCACCAGACCGCTGAGCCAGTGGGACGATTTCATCGAGGAGCTCAACAACGTAGGCAGCTTCGGCGGCCTGAAGACCTTTGTGGGCATCTATCAGGACGCCTACGACAGATACATGGCCGAATAAAAAAAAGGTCGGTATCCCCCGGGCGGCGCGCCGAAAGGC
>DBWE01000039.1:0-190 GCA_002308315.1 Clostridiales bacterium UBA1246
CCCTCGGACGAAAGCTGGATAGGCTGACGGAAAGGAGAACGCCTTTGAAACACCTTATAGACATCCACGACCTCTCCGTGGAGGAGATCGACTCCCTCATCCGGACCGCCAACGACATAATCGCCCACCCCGACCGGTACAGCGAGAAATGCCGCGGCAAAAAGCTCGCCTCGCTGTTTTTCGAGCCCTC
>DBWE01000039.1:303-3119 GCA_002308315.1 Clostridiales bacterium UBA1246
TGCGTCACCCCAAGGAGGGCGCGCCCATGGTGGCGGCGATGAACGCCTCGGTCCCCGTGATAAACGCCGGCGACGGCGGCCACAATCACCCCACGCAGACTCTGGCCGATCTTCTCACGATATACCGGGAAAAGGGCGGCCTCGGCAATATCACGATAGGCTTCTGCGGCGACCTGATGTTCGGCCGCACGGTGCATTCCCTCATCTCCGCCCTGTCCCGCTATCCGGGCATAAAGACCGTGCTCATCTCCCCGGTGGAGCTGAAGCTGCCGAGCTACGTCAAAAAGGACATCCTCGCGAGAAACGGCATACCCTACGTGCAGACCACGGATCTTGACGAGGTCATATCCTCCCTCGACATCCTCTACATGACCCGCGTCCAGCGCGAGCGCTTCTTTTCCGAGGAAGAGTACCTGCGCCTCAAGGACAGCTACATACTCACCCCGGAGAAGCTGAAAAACGCCCGGAGCGATCTTTCCGTGATGCATCCCCTGCCCCGCGTCAACGAGATCTCCGTCGCCATCGACGACGATCCCCGCGCCTGCTATTTCAAGCAGGTGCTCAACGGCAAGTATATGCGCATGGCCCTTATCCTCGATCTGCTGGGCCTGTAAAGGAGGAGAGTACTACTTGAGAATAGACGCGATCAAAAACGGCTTTGTGCTCGATCACATCAAGGCCGGAGAGGGCATGGTCATTTACGACATGCTCAGGCTCGGCGATCTCGACGTGCCGGTGGCGATGATAATGAACGCCGTAAGCTCCAAGATGGGCCGCAAGGACATCATAAAGATCGACGCCGATATCGACGTGAACCTCGACGCCGTAGGCTACATAGACCCCGACATCACCGTGAACGTCATACGCGACGGAGTGCTGTGCGAGAAAAAGCACCTCGAGCTGCCCGAGCGGGTGCACGGCATCATCAAGTGCAAAAATCCCCGCTGCATAACCAGCACGGAGCAGGAGCTGCCCCACGTATTCCGTCTGACCGACCGCGAAAAGCGCATTTACCGCTGCATCTACTGCGAGGCCAAGGCGAAGTAATTTTACATTCCCCCGCTTTAAGCTATTGAGTTGACGGAAAAAGAGTGTTATACTGTATTTATTCGGAATTGGCAAAAATAAAAAATCAAGATAAGGAGTGTAAACATGAAAGACTTTGCAGGCAAAATAGCGTTCATAACCGGCGGCGCTTCCGGCGCGGGTCTCGGCCAGGCTCAGATCTTCTCCGAGGCCGGCATGAAGGTCGTCATCGCCGACGCGAGACAGGATCACCTTGACGAGGCCATGGCTTATTTCAAGTCCAAGAACGCCGACGTTCACGCCATCAAGCTCGACGTCACCGACCGCGCGGCCTTCGCCGCCGCCGCCGACGAGACCGAGAAGGTTTTCGGCTCCTGCCCCGACCTGCTCATCCTCACCGCCGGCGTCAACGTTTTCGGACCGGCCGAGGCTTCCACCTACGACGACTATGACTGGGTCGTCGGCGTCTGCTTCGGCGGCGTCGTGAACGGACTGGTCACCTTCGTCCCCCGCATGATCAAGGCCAAGAAGGGCGGACATATCGCCGCCACCGTTTCCTGGGGCGCCTTCAACTCCGGCTCCACCACGGCTCCTTACTCTGCGGCCAAGGCCGGCGTGCTGAACCTCATGGAGAGCTATCACGACGCTCTGAAGAACTACGGCATCGGCGTTACCGCTCTGTGCCCGGCCAACATCAGATCCAAGATCTATGAGTCCGCTCTCAAGGGCCGTCCCGAGAAGTTCTCCAACACCGGCTACAACGTCAGCGAAGACACCCAGACCCTGCTCGCCTCCATCCACGCCAACGGCATGGATCCCCGCGTGCTGGCCGACTGGCTCAAGAAGGGCATCGAGAACGAGCAGTTCCTCGTCGTCCCCTACGAGCACGGCCCGAGGATGGTCGAGATCGCGGTCAGCCGCTTCGTCGACTACGCCAGCCCCGAGGGCATGAAGAGACTCGCCGAGAAGGCAAAGCAGCCTCCCACGGCCGAGGAGATGCAGCTGATGGCCGAGAGAGAGGGCTACGACATTTCCGCCCGCTCCGCCGTGCCTCCCGCTCCCGGCAAAGGCCCCGCCATGCCCATGAAGGACGTGGGCTTCGGCAAGGCCAAGAAGGACCTCGACTGGGTAGACCCCAACAAGAGAATGAACTGATCTTCCTCCTTTCCGCCTTCGGACGGCAAGGCCGCGCCCGGAAAAGCTCACCCGGCTTTTCCGGGCGCTTTCTTTTTTTTCGGCCGGCTCTTGACAAATACCCGCAGGGGGTATATTATCATTGCAGAACAAATATACCCCCCGTGGGTATACAGGGAGAATGACTATGTCCGATAAAAAGAATTGCTGCTCCGGAACTCCTTCCGAAATCGGAAACGGCGTCCCGCCGTCCGGACGGAAAAAGCACCGCGGCGAAAAAGAGTACAGAGATCTGATGAACCGGCTCAAACGGATAGAAGGACAGGTGCGCGGCGTCCAGAAGATGCTTGAAAACGACGCCTACTGCCCCGATATACTCATCCAGGTCTCGGCGATCAATTCGGCCCTCAACGGTTTCAGCAAGACGCTGCTTGCCTCGCACATGAAAAGCTGCGTGGTCGAGGACATACGCGGAGGCCGCGACGAAGCGATAGACGAGCTGCTTGACACGCTTCAGAAGGTAATGAAATGATGGAACGGTATACTGTGACCGGTATGAGCTGCGCGGCCTGCAGCAGCAGAGTGGAAAAGGCGGTCATGAAGGTGCCGGGGGTAAAAAGCTGCTCCGTGAGCCTGCTGACCAACTCAATGGGCGT
>DBWE01000055.1 GCA_002308315.1 Clostridiales bacterium UBA1246
CCGAGGGCGGCAAAGGCCGTAAGAGGGAGAGTGAGTATCAGCAGGACGGCGGAGCAGATCACGTCCCCCAGGCGCTTTACGGCGGAATTGATGATGTTGTCGAGAGGTATGCGGCGCACGTTCAGCAGCGGCACGCCGCCTATTTCGTCGATAGAGGGCCGGGAGAGCATGTAGTCGGCGTAAAAGGGGATGAGGGAAAGCTTCACGCCGTTTTTCTCGCACAGCTCGATAACGGTCGTTATCCGCTCCGTTTCCTCCGGCGCGAGGGCGGCGACGGCCTCGTCCGCGCGCGTATCCGACAGGATGCCGTCAAGCTTGTCGAAGCCGCCGAGGTAGCTTACGCCGTCGGAAAGGGGACGGGAGCCCACGCTGCCGAGGACGGAAAAGCCCGTCCAGCGGTTGTTTTCGACGGCGTGAACGTATTTCAGCCCGTTTTCCCCCGAGCCTATGACCACCACGTTTTTGAGCCCGCGGCCCTTTGCGCGCGCGCCGTGCAGATATGCCAGCACCGCCCGGCGCTTCGCCATGGACAGCAGGAAAGAAAGAACGAAGAAAAATACCAGCGTCCAGCGGGATACGTCCACGCTGCGCACGGTGAAAAAGACCGCGCCGAGGACGAGAGCGCATATCAGGCAGGCCGCGGCGAGCCGCTCGGCAACGCGGATGAAGTCGATGGAGCGCTGCGACTCGTACAGCCCCTCGGCGGCGCAGATGATGAGAAACAGCGGAGATATGAGCAGGGCGGAATTGAAATAGAACGAAACGGGCATGCTCTCCTCGCCGTGGAACAGGACAAAACGCAGAAAATACGACAGCATCATCGCCGCGACGACGATAACGGCGTCGGCGATGACGTTGAGCGTTTTCAGGATGCTTTGATTTTCACGTATCAAGCCCGTATACCCCCAGATGGTCGCTGTAAATATTTTAATATATTTCCCGAAAAAGTAAACCTTTTTTTGGACCGGGGCGTTTTATTTGCCGTTGAAAAATAAGAATAATATGATAAAATCGGCGATAAGGGGGGAACGCCATGGAAAACGAAGCGAAAAAGATCCTTTACGCCGCGTCCACGGCGAGCCATCTCGAAAACTTCCACGCGCCGTACATAAGCCTGCTTGCCCGGGCAGGGTGCCGGGTGACCGTCTGCTGCCGGGGGATACCGGAGACGGAGGGCGCGGCGGAGCATATTGAGCTGCCTTTCGAGAAAAAGCTCGTCTCTCCGCGCAATTTCATCCTCGCGGCAAAGCTCGCGCGCAGGCTGCGCAAGGACCGCTGCGATCTCATCAGCGTACATACCTCGCTTGCCGCCTTCTTCGTGCGCGTCGCACTGATGCTTGCCGGAAAAGGGAATACGCGCGTGATAAACACCGTGCACGGCTATCTTTTCGACGAAAACACGCCCGCGCTCAGGCGCAGAATGATGCTCGCGGCGGAAAAGCTCACCGCGCCGGTCACCGACAGAGTGATCGCGATGAACGCCGCGGACTATGAGCTCGCCCGCAGGGAAAGGCTCGGCGGAAGGATATCCTTCACCGACGGGATGGGCGTGGACTTCGGAAAATTCGACGGAGCGGACAGAGCCCGGGCGAGGCGGGAGCTCGGCTTTTCGGACGGTCAGTTCGTCATTCTCTGCGCGGCGGAGTTTTCCCGCAGGAAAAACCAGAGCATGCTGATAAAAGCCGCAGCGGAGCTGCCCGAGGGGGCCGTGATAGCCTTCGCCGGAGCGGGGGACGAGCTGGAACGCTGCCGCGAGCTTGCCCGGTCCGTGCCGGGGCGCGTAAGATTTCTGGGCTACGTGAGGGATATGCGCTCGGCCTGGGCCGCCGCGGACGCCTGCGTATCCGCCAGCCGCAGCGAGGGCCTGCCGTACAACGTGATGGAGGCGATGTACTTCGCTCTTCCCTGCGTCGTGTCCGACGTGAAGGGGAACAGCGATCTCATAAGGGACGGAGAGAACGGATATCTCTATCCCTTCGGCGACGCCTCCGCCTGCGCCGAAAAGCTGCGCATGCTCATGGAGGACGCGGAAAAGCGCCGCAGTATGGGCGCGAAGGCAAGGGAGGACTGCCGCAGATACGCTCTTGAAAACGTCATGCCGAAAATGGCGGAAATACTCGGAGAGGAGCTCGGGATCGAGCTTGCCGAGCGTCAGCCCTGACGGCGGATACCGAGCCTTTGCCCGTCCAGCGCGGCGGAAACGAGCCTGTCGCCCTCATAGGCGAGCTTAAGCGAAAAAAACGGATGCTCCGAGGCGATGAGATCGAGAAAGATCCTGTCGCCCTCCCACATGGGCAGGCTGAAAAGCCTGCTTTTTTCTATCCATTCAAGCTCGCCCTCATCGCAGGGAGAGGTCTCGCCGCTTTCGCAGGCGGCGGTGAAAAGATGCATGTACTCGGTCTCCCAGCGGTCGGACACGAAGGTGACTATGCCGCGGAAACGCAGTCCGGTCACGCTCAGGCCGGTTTCCTCTTTGATCTCGCGCAGCACGCATTCCTCGGGGCTCTCGCCCTCCTCGAAGCCGCCGCCTATGCCTATCCACTTGTCGCGGTTCACGTCGTTTTCCTTTTTCACGCGGTGCAGCATCAGATAACTGCCGCCCCGCTCGATATAGCAGAGAGTGCTGTTTCTCATGGC
>DBWE01000020.1 GCA_002308315.1 Clostridiales bacterium UBA1246
GCTACCTTTACACAATCCCGCTAAGCACGAGAGCTATTATATCCGTTTTTTTTGATTTGTCAAGCTCTTTTTCCCGGCGGAAAAAAGCGGGATGATATCGCCGATCGGCCGCGCGGCAAAACCAAATGCCGAAGGCGTCGATATAACTTGAAAAACTGCGGCATTTTGATAAACTGTTTTCGGGATAACAACCAAGGGCGGCGTCGTTTGCCGAAATAAAACTGCCGGGCAGACCGGCGCGCCCGACCGACGGAAAGGTGAACAGAGCAATGAAGATCTATGATATTTCGCANNGCACTAGTATGGATAAAACGGGATCACGGAGGCCAAGCCCATGCCACACGAGAATCATTATTCAAAAAGAGGGTTTCATGGTCAATCTTACTGAAATAACTGAAGAAAACCGGCTCGAGGTCGGAGCGCTGTCCATAGATGACAGGCAGAAGAAGTTCCTTGCTTCGCCTGTAGGGATTCGCAAAGGGCTGCGCTTCAAAGAAGGTAATAAAAAGCATCTTTCGATGATCGGTTCTGAAACGGAGAATTAACGATGATGATCTATGATATTTCGCAGGAAGTTTTCGGCTGCCGGGTCTTCCCGGGAGATCCGGCGCCGGAAAAGAAGACGCTCAGCTCAATGGAAAATGGCGGCGAATATAATCTGACCGCCTTCAGCATGTGCGCCCATAACGGCACTCATATAGACGCGCCGTTTCATTTTATCCGGGACGGAAAAACGGTGGACGCCCTTTGCGCGGAAGCTTTTATCGGACCGGCCTTCATAGCGGAACATCACGGGAGCGTTTCCGGAGACGACGCGGCGGCGATGATCGGGAAAGCGAAAAAACAGTATCCGGAAGCGGCAAGGAGAATTCTGATCAAGGGAGCCGCGGAAGTCTCCGAGGAAGCCGCAGAAGTCTTTGCCCTGTCGGGGATCCTGCTTCTCGGAAACGAATCGCAGACTGTCGGGCCTGAGAAAGCGCCGATGGAAGTGCATAGGATCCTGCTGACTGCCGACGTCGTACTGCTTGAAGGCATACGCCTGGCAGACGTACCGGAGGGCGTTTATTTCCTGAATGCCGCTCCGCTTAATTTGTCCGGCGCGGACGGGTCGCCGTGCAGGGCGGTGCTGATATCCTCCGAGAGATTTTTCCGGTGATCACGAGCAAGGTTGAAAAAGCCGCAGCGGAGCTCAGCTCCGCCGCGGTCGAAAAATCGTTCACTTTTTGGGTTTGTCGCCTAAAATGACGGTAGCCTGATATTTGCAGCCTTTCCGCTCGGGCGCGCCTATTTTTATGCGCCCGGTGTGAGGACGGTATCCGAGGGCGATCGCTGCCGCTTCCACGTTGGCTATGGCCACGCCCGCGTCTACGCTCTGGTCATATTCCGTCAGCGAATTTGTAAAGCGCTTGAACGTGCGGAATATGTGTATTTTCCTGTTGTCCTCGACCTGGAAAAACCACGGCTGTCGATTATAGGAGGACGGCGAAAGGCGCGCTGCCTCGATAATGGGCAGTATTTCTCCGTATTCTCCGCCGGCTATGCGTTCCAGGGGGAGACGGTCGGCCTGAGAGGGATCGGAGCGGAAGGGCAGATCGGACATCCCGAACGCGAGCACCGATACTGGACGCAGACTTCCGATGAAATCGTACTCCGGATCGATATGGATATTGCCCTGCCATACGGACGCGACGCCTATACCGGTAAGGTAAAGGGAAGCGTACTCTCCCAGATATCCGGCGTTCTGAAGGCCGAAAAAACCGCTGTCGCAGCGCAGAACAAGATAATGGGGCGCTGTGACGGCAGGCTCGCGCACGCTGATACGGACCATGTCAAGATAGGGAAGAGTGTCAAAATTCCAGTCTACCTGCTTTTCGGGCACTTCAAGACCGCTCAGAAAGTCCGCAAGACCGTCTATGATCTTTTCGTCAAGAGGCTCTTCACGGTAGCCGCGAATTGAGCAGCGTTTTTTTATGGCATCCAGATAATCCATCATTCGGCCTGTCTTTCGAATATTATTCCGCCGCGGCAGTCCGCGGCGACGGTAAGGGGAAGCTCGAATACCGTCAGCTTCCTGACGGCCTCACAGCCGAGCTCGGGAAAAGCGATCACCTCGGCTGAGCGTATATGGCGGGNNCCTGCGCCGCCGGTGGCGCAGAAATATACGCCGGAGTACTTTTGCACGGCGCGGTACACTTCCTCACTTCGCTCGCCCTTGCCGATGGTCGCCTTCAGACCGAGGCTCATGAGCCTCGGAGTATACGCGTCCATGCGCGACGACGTGGTCGGCCCGCAGGAACCGACAGCTCTGCCTTCCGGCGCCGGGGTAGGACCGGCGTAGTATATGACAGCGCCGTCAAGCTCGAAAGGCAGGGGAGAAGAACTGTCCAACAACTCGAAAATGCGCTTATGAGCGGCGTCCCGGGCAGTATAAACGGTTCCGCTCAGCAGAACTCTGTCTCCGCACCGAAGGGCGCTGCAGGACTCTTTCAGCTGAGCGGTATCCAGCCTGACGGGATCGGCGGACTTCGGACTACCGTTCATCCGCATCCGCCCCGGCGTCCGCTTCCGCGGCCGCGCTTCCGAAAATGCTCGCATTGAAATTCTCGACCTTGTCGTAAAGGAAAGAGGAAAGCAGCTCGATGCGCCCGGAGAGATTGTCGAGCTCGGAGCGTATGGCGTCAAAGCTGCAGCGCGTATCCGAGCTTGCTTTTTCGCATTCGCTTTTTATGTTGGACAGATAGTCGCCGCAGCGGCGCATGATCCCGTCGGCGCGTTCGTCGGCTTCTTTTTCTATCTCCATGGCGCGCCGGCTGGCGTTCAGTTCCAAGTCGGCTATGCGCTCTCTGAGAGAGTCGTACAGCTCCGCCTTGGGCTCGGCCTGCTCCAGCCTTTGCTTTAAGCTCTCGCTGAGAGTTTTGAGCTCTTCACAGCCGGAGCGCAGCTCGCTCAGTTCGTTTTCGGCGTTTTTCAGCCGCTGCTGCAAAACAATTCTTTCCTGTGAGAGCAAAGACAGCTTTTCCTCGTTTTCGGAGCATTTTTCGTCAAGACGGTCTCTTTCTTCCTTTACCTTGCGCATGCGTCCGGCAAGAGCTTCGACGTAAGCGGAAACGTCTTCGCGGTTGAAGCCTCCGAGAAATGATTTCCTGATCTTTATTTCGTCCGACATAAGCTGCGTCCTTTCGGCCCGGGGGAGAGAGAAGGGATAAGGGCGATCTCCCCGCGTTCCCGTCTTTTGGTATGATTTTATCACGAAAAAAGGAAAATAACAATATTGAACCGCCGTCAGCGCCTTTTTGATACTTCCGTTACCGTCAAAGTATCGCCGGAAACGAAAAATCTGATTTCAAGCCCGTCGAAGCACATTCCGTAAACGCGCTCGGGCGAGTCGTGATACGGCGGCCGCGGATCTCTCGAAAGCACCTTTTTCAGAGTGTCGGCGAGCTGAGCGTCCATATCCCGGGTAAACTCATCGGGGATGACGACGCCGAGCGTTCTGCCGGAGTCCGGAGCAAAGCCTCCGACGGCGTCGGGACGGCAGTCGGTATACGGCACGTACGGCTTTATATCATAAACGGGAGTGCCGTCCATGAT
>DBWE01000131.1:0-223 GCA_002308315.1 Clostridiales bacterium UBA1246
AATAATACACCAATCTTTTGCATAATTACGCAATGTAAAAGTACTCGAAGCCAAACTCGGTCAGAGCGTCGATGTCTCTATCAATTGTTCTGATGCCAACGGGGACGCCTTGTTCGCAGAGCAGACGAACCAGCTCTTGACGCGAAAGGGGACGGTCTTCGTCGGTATCTTTTTGGAGTAACTCGTAGAGTTTCAGCAGTTTGATCTTGTTGCTGTTTTCTGC
>DBWE01000131.1:370-549 GCA_002308315.1 Clostridiales bacterium UBA1246
AAATGCAAAAAGGCCCGACCGCGTTCGGGTCCACATCGCAAACCGGCTTGTCCGTTTGCGATGTGAAGAGGAGGAGCAACGCAGCGATGCAATGTTTGCGGCGTCGGTCATTTACTGCGCCGCAAACGGCGCGAGCGCAGTTTGCTCCGACGAAGTGACTGGATTCGAACCAGCGGCCT
>DBWE01000131.1:684-2704 GCA_002308315.1 Clostridiales bacterium UBA1246
TCCGAGTGACTGGATTCGAACCAGCGGCCTCTTGAACCCCATTCAAGCGCGATACCAAACTTCGCCACACCCGGTCAAAGAAATCAGCTTTGATATGTTAGCACACTCTCCGAGGAAATGCAAGACTTTTGTGAAATAATTTGCAAGGCGGCGGGAACGGTATCCCGCCGCCCGAGCTGCACGCAAGTTCATTTTTTCCTGCCGGCGTTTGACGCCGCCTGCTGTCTTTCCTTTTTCGCCTGCTTTGCCTTTTTCTCCCGCTCCTTATTCAGGGCTTCCTCTGCCGCCAGCACGTCGTCAGACATCCTGTGGAGCATCACCGTAGCCGCAAGCAGCAGGGCGCTGATTACGACGCTGTATATCGAGAACCATTCGGAGCCGAGAATGAGCGGCGTCAGCGAGGCTGCGAACGTCAGGGCGCCGTAACGCACCATGTTGCGGTGCTGCTTGAAATTCGGCTCTTTTCTTGCAGAAAGCACTATGATGATAAGCACCATGGCGATGCTGAGCATCGTCGTCACGAACGGCCCGTATACGCCGTTTCTGAAAACCGTCATATTGAAATACGAGTACGTTTCGTGTATCACAACGTCCTTTTCGGGCGTCCAATGGCAGGACATGCTGAAAGGAAGCGCCTCGACGGCTATCGCCGCCAGCAGGGCGCATATCGGGAGAATAAACTTTTTCTTGTTCATATGCGGGACCTCCGTTTGCCGTATTAGATTATCATAATTTTAAAAAGCGGTCAAGCGGCGCAAAAGAGTCAAAAATCATTCTTTTTTATCTTGGTAATATCTTCATACTGTGCTATAATGACCGCAAAGCGACCGCAAATCGGCCGTTATACGATTTAAGCCGCATGACCGTTACCCCCTCCCGTCCCTTCGGCGGCAGGCCGACGAATGAGAAAAAATAAAATGAAAATATAAGTAAAGGTGGTATGGCAAATGGGTCGATATGACGATCTGGTTTTCACGATCCCGCAGGAATTCCACAGCTGGTACGGCTTTGCGTCTCCCCGCGGTTTTTTCCGCGGCACTACCATGATGCCCGCGGCAAAGCTGTACATGGACTTCACCTCCGTCACCAAGGAGCTGGTCATGGAGGTGCCGCATACCCACCACGCCGTTGACGAATACCTCGTTTTCACCGGCGCGGACCTGAAAAACTTCTGGGATTTTGACGCAGAGGTAGACGTATGGCTGGGCGAGGATCCCGAGCATCTCGAGCTTTTCACCATTACCGAGCCCACTATCATCAGGGTGCCTCCGAAGCTCTACCACTGCCCCGTCAACTTCCGCAGGATCAGCAAGCCCATAGTGTTCTCCGCCGTATATCTTGACGGCGACTGGTCCAAGATCAACCGCAGCGTCGGCCCCGACGGGCGCGAGTCGTTCACCTATGACGGAGCCGGGATTCGCCGCTGCGTGATGGACCGCTCCAAGGAATGCATCTACTGCGGCAAATGCTTCTCCGCCGCCATGAAGGACATGATGGCCAAGGCCGAAAAGGAGCAGGCCGACAAGGGCGGCGACAAGCCCGCCGGCACCGATATGCTCAAGACCTATTACGACATGTCCAAGCTGGAGCGCACCGGAAAATACGACAAATACGTGCACCGTTTCCAGCCTCATTACCATGACGACGCGAACTTCCTCAGCCCCAGGGCAGAATTCAACGGCGTGGAGACCATGCCCGGCTCACGCCTGTCCTACATGTACGATATCATAATGCGCGAGTGCGAGCTCAGCTGCACTCATATGCATCATGCCGTGGAGGAATATCTCATCTTTACCGGCTCCGATATCACTCACTTCTTCGATTTCGACGCCGAGATAGAAATACAGCTCGGCGCGAGCCCCGACGACATGGATACCTACACCATCACCGAGCCCACCGTTATCCGCGTCCCCGCGGGCATGTGGCACGGTCCCGTACGCTTCAAGCGCATCGGCGCTCCCATCAACTTCATGCCCTTCTACCCCAACGGCTCTTACGGCCGCGTAGTCCGCAAGGAGAC
>DBWE01000131.1:2854-3449 GCA_002308315.1 Clostridiales bacterium UBA1246
CGCCCCTTCGGCTTCTATATGGAATATGAAGGCAAGCTGTACTTCGGCATGGGCAAGCACAAGGAGTCTTTCAAGCAGACTATTGCAAACCCGAACGTGGAGATCTGCGCGCTCAACAAGAAAAACGAGTGGATCAGGATACGCGGCACCGCCGTCCTCGACGACCGTCAGGAGGTCATGGACAAGGTATTCGAGGTCAGCCCCGGACTCAAAAACCTCTATAACGAGAAGACCGGCAACGTCCTCGGCAACTTCTACTTCAAAAACGGTCATGCCGAGATAGCCGACATGATGGGCAATTTCGAGGCAATAGACTTCTGATCAAAGCGGATCCCGCCGCCGCGGACATCGTACCGTTCGCGGCGGCGGCATTCACCCCCAAAAAACGAAATCGGAGCTCAACTTGACGGCTCCGGTTTTGAGAAGAAGGAAGGAGCGTATGTGCAGTTTTCGCGGCCCTTTCGCAAACCGCGGAAACGGAACGCAGCGAGTTTCTTCTGAAATGAAAAAAATACGAAATCGGAGCCCAACGCAGTGGGTCCGATTTCGAGAGGAAGAAGGAAGGAGCATATGTGCAGTTTTCGCGGCCCTTTCG
>DBWE01000136.1:0-236 GCA_002308315.1 Clostridiales bacterium UBA1246
CGATCTGCAGATTGAAGCCGCCGGTGAGGGCGTCCAGGTCCAGCACCTCGCCGGAGGCGAAGAGGCCGGGGAGCTTTTTGGATTCCAGCGTGGAGGGGCTGAATTCCTTCACGGGCAGGCCGCCCCGGGTGATAATGGCTTCCTCCATGACCCGCAGGCCCTTCACGGTGAGGGGCAGGGCTTTGAGGGTGTCCAGCAGGGTTTCCCGCTGGGCCCGGGTGACGGAATTGGCGGGG
>DBWE01000136.1:286-7887 GCA_002308315.1 Clostridiales bacterium UBA1246
CGGGGCTCCAGGGTCTCCGTCACGGAGATCAGCCGCCGGTTGGGCGCGCCGGTGAGTTCCCTGAGCAGCCGCCTGTCCAGGGTCTCCCGGTCCAGGGCGGGCTTCAGGTCTATGGTCAGTTCCACGCCCGCGGGGTCTTCCGGCAGGCAGGAGGAAAGGGACAGCACCAGGGGGCCGGAAAGGCCGAAGTGGGTGAACAGCATTTCGCCCATGTCGCTGTAGATTTCCTTCTGTCCCCGGCGGGCGGTGAGGGCCACGTTTTTGAGGGTCAGGCCGGAAAGCTCGCCAGGCCAGGTTTCCTTTGTCTCAATGGGGCACAGGGCCGGGAGGGGCCGGACCAGGCCGTGTCCGCAGGCCCCGGCCAACGCGTAGCCGTCGCCGGTGGAGCCGGTGGTGGGGTAGCTTTTGCCGCCGGTGGCCAATACCACGCAACGGCTTTCTATGACCTGACCATTTTCCAGCTTCACGCCGCAGGCATGGCCGTCCCTGGTGAGAATTTCGGACACCCGGGAAAAGAAGCTGACCTCCGCGCCCAGGGAGCGGAGCTGCCGCTCAAAGGCGCGGGTCACGTCGCTGGCGTGGTCGGAGACGGGGAACACCCGCCCGCCCCGTTCGGTCTTGAGGGGCACGCCCCAGCTTTCCAGCAGGGCCATGAAGTCCTGATTGCTCAGCCGGGCGAAGCTGGCGTAGAAGAAGCGGGGGTTCCGCAGGATATTGGCGAAAAAGGAGTCCCTATCGGCGGCGTTGGTTACGTTGCAGCGCCCCTTGCCGGTGATCCTCAGTTTTTTCAGCGGCCTGTCCCCCGGCTCTATTATCACGGCGTTCGCTCCGAGCTCCGCCGCGGTTATCGCGGCCATAAATCCCGCGGCGCCTCCGCCCGCCGCCGCGATATCAGCCGTCAGCTTTTTCATAGACCTCGTAAGCGTCCCACATCTGCTCAAGCGCGCCGAAGGTATCCGACAGCTTTTCGTCCGTCTGCGTGCCGACGGCTACTATGAGCGCGTTGATGAGGCTGAGCGGAGCGACCAGGGAATCGACAAAGGAGACCATGTCGCTTTTGGCAAGCAGGCAGACGTCCGCGAGCCTGGCTATGGGCGAGGTGTCCGTATCGGTCACGGAGATCACCTGAGCGCCTCTGTCCCTGGCGTATCTCACGGCCTTGACCGTGCGCTTGGAATAGCGCGGGAAGCTTATGCCGATCAGCACGTCGTCCCCCTCTATGCGCAGCAGCTGCTCGAAGATCTCGCCCGATACGTCCTCGTGCAGCACTCTGACGTTGTCGAACATCATATTGAAATAGAAGCCCATGAACATGGCGAGCACGTACGACGTGCGCATGCCGAGTATGTAGATATGCTTGGCGGCAAGTATCCTTTCCACTGCTCTTTCGAAGCTTTCCCTGTCCACGGTATTCTGCGTGAGTATTATCTTTTCCGTATCGGACGACAGTATGCTCGAAAGGGTATCCTTGCTGCCCATCACGTTCTTCGCGACCTCTATCCTCTGCACCGAGGTCAGGCGGTTTCGGATCATCTCCTGAAGCGCTCGTCTCATTTCGGGATATCCGGCGAAGCCGAGCTCCAGGGCGAAGCGCACTACCGTCGATTCGCTCACCTCCGCCTTCTGTCCGAGCTTCGCCGCGGTCATGAAGGCGGCCTTGTCCGAATTCGCGCCTATATACTCCGCAATGCGTATCTGTCCCTTTGAAAAACCGTGTTTTTTTTCTTCGATCAGAGAAATAATATCCTTATCCATTCACGCCACTGTCCGTTCCGTATTATTGTCGATGCATGATCGTATCGTTCCGACGCCGGTTTTTCCCTTTTCAAATATACCGGCGCAGCTTTTCCAGCTCGTCGTCTCTGAGATAGCGCCATTCGCCCGTTTTCAGCCCGTCGAGGCCGAGTCCGCCCTCGGATATCCTTATCAGTCTCTTTACCTCGAGTCCCGCGGCGGCGCACATATTGCGGACAAGATGCTTTCTGCCCTCCGTCACGGTCATCTCGATCACGGCTCTCGCGCCGTCGTCTCTCACCATCCGCACCGATACCGCCCGCGCCGGCCCGTCCTCAAGCATTACGCTGCCCCGCAGCGTTTCAACGGCGCCGGGTATATCCTCGCCCTCCACTCTGACCGAGTATACCTTCTGTACTCCCCTCGACGGGTGCGTCAGCGCGTTGGTCAGCCCGCCGTCGTTGGTCAGCAGCAGCAGCCCCTCGGAGTTGCCGTCGAGCCGTCCCACCGGGTATACCCGCTCTCCGCAGTCCCTGACCAGCTCCGTCACCGTTTTTCTGCCCAGCTCGTCCCTGAGCGTGCATATGTATCCTCTCGGCTTGTTCAGCATTATGTAAACCCGCTTGCTTTTGCTTACAAGCGGGATGCCGTCTATCGTTATCCTGTCCTTTTCCGTATCGGCTCGGGTCCCCAAAACCGCCGGCACGCCGTTTACGCTGACTCTTCCGTCGGCGATAAGACGCTCCGCGCCCCTGCGGGAAGTGAGTCCGCGTTCCGAAATGATTTTCTGAAGTCTCTCTTTCATATCAATAAAACGCCGGATACGTCGGGTATCCGCTGCGGCAGGCATTGTACCATGCCCATTTCAGTTTTTCCCAAAAATCAAGTTCTTCGTTTTCGTTGAGCGGGGCGTCCGCGTCGTAGAGCAGCTCCCGTCTTTCCGCGTGCTCTCCGCCGATGGATATTTCTATTTCCCCGGCCTTTTCTCCTCTGCACACGGGCGCGTATACGAAGCGCGGCGCGTGCACGCGGATGTCCACGCAGCCCTTTTTCCCGAAGACCTTTCCTTCCGCGCACGAGGCCGTCACCTCTGTCTGAACGCCCGACTCCACTTCTATCGTGCATCCGATCCCGCTCAGATCTACGGTCTCGAATTCGGCGAAGCCCCAGTCGAACAGCGCGGCCTGATCCTTCCAGTCGTCCGCGTCGTTGAGCGTTACGCATATCAGCGCGGTGTCTCCCCGTGCCGCGCAGCCCACGAGCGTGCGTCCCGCCGAGAGCGTATAGCCGGTTTTTACCCCCACGGCCCCGTCGTAAAGCCGAAGCAGCTTATTATGGTTCGTCAGCGTCCGTCCCGCGACGGTCGCGCTCTCCGCGGATACTATGCGCGCGAATTCCGGCTCCTTCATGGCGGCCGAGGCGAGAACTGCCAGATCGCGCGCCGTGGAATAATGCTCCTCGTCGTCCAGACCGTGGGGATTTGTAAAATGCGTCGAGCTCATTCCGAGCTCGGCGGCCTTATCGTTCATAAGCTCCGCAAAGCTTTCTTCGCTGCCCGCCGTAAAGCATGCGAGGGCACGGGCGGCGTCGTTGCCCGAGGCGAGCATAAGACCGTAAAGGAGCTCCTCGACGCTGTACTTTTCGCCGGCGGCGAGATACATCGAGCTGCCCTCCACCCCGGTCCACTCCGGCCTTATTTCAATTTCGGTATCGGCAGACAGCCGCTGGATCGCCACCAGCGCGGTCATGATCTTCGTCGTGCTCGCGATGCTCATTTTTTCATCCGCGCGCAGCGAATATATCACGGTCCCGCTGTCCGCGTCCGCCAGCACCGCTGCCCGCGCGCTTATTTCCGGCGGCGCGCCGGAACCGGCGCAGGCGTCCGGCAGGGCGAAGCAGAGCATCGCCGCCGCGGCGATCAGCGCGCTACATTTCCGTATCCTCATCTTTTTTATTCGGTATTATCTCCTTGACCTTATCAATAATACCGGGCGCCATCTCAATGGCTTTCTCGAGAGGCGAAGCATAAGCGGGATTTGCGCTTATCATCCTTACGAACCCGTCCTTGATGACAATAAACGCCACGGGATCGATCTTCACGCCGGCTCCTCCGCCTCCGCCGAAAGCGTTCTTCTGTCCCGACGCCTGATTTTTCGTCGGGAAATCGGATCCGCCCGATGCAAAGCCGAAGCTGACTTTGGATACCGGTATCAGCGTGATGCCGTCGTCGGTGGTGATCGGCTTGCCGACTATGGTATTCACGTCCACCATTTCCCTGAGCTTTTCCATCGTGAGCCCCATGAGCTCGCCTAAAGAATTGTTTTCCATTCAACCGTCCTCCGTTTTTTTGTTCGGAGCCGCCTTATCCGAGCTTTTCGCTAACATCGCCGCCGCGCGGATAATAACGTACACCGGAAGGGATAACGCCGCTTTGGCGTACACGCGGCTTTCCCGCGCCGTAAAGTCTACTCCTATGCGCACATCCTGTTTTTTTATCTTCAGTTCTCGTCCGATCAGCGGAAGAAGGATATCCGATCCCGCGGAGGCCGCGCCGAAGGCCATGGCGGCGTCCGCCGGGTCGTCCGCGGCGCTTTGGTACCACAACGTAAGCTCGTCAACCGTCAGTCTGCGTTTTATTTTGTCCCTGATCTCAAGAATTATTGACAGCTTTTCTTTGAAATCTTCCGCAACGGATCTTTTTTTCTTTTCTTTTTTTTCGCTTTCCCCGCCGCCCGTGCGGGCCTTTTTTCTTTTTCCTTCTTTTTTTCCCCCGTTCAGAGCTATCATCACCGGGCCCAGGCCGACCCGCGCCGAGCCCTCGCCCTCCGAATATTCAAGGACCGTTTTCACCCTCAGCAACGGTATGATCAGCAGCAGCGCGGCGATGATGATGACGGCGGCGATCAGCGCTTTCACGGCACGTCCTCCGGTGCGAAGCCCTCTATCCGCGTCTGAAGCTCCGCAAGCTCGCTGCCCGGGAGCGAGGCGGCTCTCGGCGGAAGCTCCTCGAGCGATTTAAGCCCGAACGCCCTCAAAAAAGCGGCCGTCGTCCTGAACAGCACCGGTCTGCCCGGCACGTCGAGCCTGCCGCAGGGCTCTATAAGCCCCTTGTCGCAGAGCAGTCCGACGGTGTACGAGCTGTCTATCCCGCGGATCTGCTCGATGTACGTCCTCGTGGCGGGCTGATAATACGCGACTATCGCCAGCACCTCCATCGCGGCCTGAGACAGTCTGGGCGGCTTTCTGCTGTCGAGCGCGCGGCGCACCCAGTCGGCGTTTTCGGGGGCGGAGCACAGCTGAAGCGAATTATCGAGCCATATCAGCCTTATCCCCCGGTTTTCAAACGAATACGTGTCCGAAATACGTTTTGCCGCCTCGGCGACCTCATCCTCGGTTATATCGAGCAGCGCCGCGAGCCTTTTGACGGGAAACGGGTCTCCCGAAGCAAAAAGTATGCTTTCTATTATGCTGTCATATTCCATTTTTATCTCCGCTTTCCGCAGCAAGTCTGATTATCATTGCGCCGTCGGCGTCTTCTATGTCGATCTGTTCGTTCCGGTAAAGCTCGAGTATCGCCATAAGCGACGCCGCGAGCTCGGACCTGTCCTTACTGAGACGCAGTATGTCCCGGAGGTTTTTTCCGCCCTCGTCCCTGAGCAGCATGAGTATCTCGTCGGTCTTTACGCTTACCGGATACGCCAGCCTCTGGGGCATGGCCGCCATGAGCGCGGGCGTTACCGTTTTTTCCCGTTCTCTGCCCACGAGCTCGAGCAGGGCGTTTACCAGCTCCTCGGGCTTATGCGAGTATTCATACTCCGTTCTGTCGGGGAGCGGCTGCTGCTGTCTCACGAACAGCCCTTCGCCCTTCGCGCTTTCCGACGAGAGCCATATCGCGGCCTCTTTTATCTGCTCCAGCTGCTGCTTGCGCTTCTGCTCCTCGAGGGAGTTTATCAGCGTGTCGAGCTCCTCTACCTCCTCGGTGCCCTGCAGCAGTGTTTTTGCCTTGATATACATGAGATAGGACGCCATCGCGACAAATTCGCTGGCTATCTCAAGATCCATTTTCTCCATTTCCGCAAGGTAATCAAGATACTGCTCGAGTATCTCCGAGATTTTTATATCCTTTATTTCCACCTTGTTTTTCGCGAGCAGCTGCAGTATGAGGCTGAGAGGGCCGTCGAAATCCTCCATGCTCTCCCTGGTCCTGACTATCCCGTCAAGATGGAATACCGGGTCCTCCAAATCCGGAGCCTCCTCTCAGCCCGTCAGCCCGGCTCCGAGTCGGGCGAGAACGGTAAATTTTTCGAAAACGAACTCCGCCGCCGTGCCAACGGGGCTTATCCCCATCCGGGAAAGCCCGAAAACGACTGCGACGAGGATCATCATGCCGTATCTCTCATAACGCATCAGGTTCATGTACGTGCCGTCCGGCAGCAGCGCGAAAAGCACCTTTGAGCCGTCCAGCGGAGGAAAAGGAATGAGGTTGAACAGTCCCAGCGATATACTTATATATGCCGTCAGACTAAGCGTGTTCAGTACGGTCGTGCCGATCCTTCCGCCGTAGATCAGCGGATAAAGCAGGCCGTATGCGAACATCGTCAGCGCCGCCAGGACGAAGTTGGACGCCGGTCCGGCAAGCGCAGTCACGGCCATTCCCCGTTTCGGGTTTTTGAAGCTCATCATGTTCACGCTTACGGGCTTTGCCCAGCCTATTCTGAACACCACGAGCATCAATATCCCGAACGGATCTATATGCCGCAGCGGATTGAGCGACAGTCTTCCCTGTCTTTTCGCGGTGCGGTCGCCCATGGCGAGAGCCGCAAGACCGTGGCATATCTCATGCACGATTATCGACAGCAGAGCCGGTATTATATTGTAGGCAAGCTCGAGGAGATATCCCCAGTTCATGCCCCTGATTATATCCGAAAAATCAGCCATTTATTCTCTCGATCAGCCCCAGCAGTTCCCCTCGGCCGTCTCCCTTTTCCGCGGAAAACGGCAGGAGAACGTCCTCCGCTCCGAGCAGGAGCGTATCGCGTATCAGTTCAAGATTTGCGGCAAGCTCGCTTTTTTTGACCTTGTCGGTCTTGTTGGCCGCCACGGCCAGCGGGCAGCCCGCGCTTTTGAACCAGCCGCGCATCGTAACGTCGTCCGCCGTCGGCTTATGCCGGGCGTCCACTATGAGCACGCCCATGCTTATCAGTCCCTCCTCCGCGAAATACGCCTCCATCAGCCTGCCCCAGCGTTCCTTTTCCGCCTGAGACACCTTCGCGTAGCCGTATCCCGGAAGGTCCACGAAATATACTCCGTCCACGAGGAAATAGTTGATATGCGTCGTTTTTCCCGGCGAAGCGCCCACGCGCGCGAAATTCTTCCTGTTGAGCAGTCTGTTTATGACCGACGACTTGCCCACGTTGGAGCGCCCGGCAAATACTATCTGCGCTCTGCCGTCGCGTATAAAGCCGCCCGCTCCGGCGGCGGATCTGATAAATTCCGCTTTATTAACGTTCATGTTCGTCTATCAGTACGACGGCGTGAGCCGCCATCCCCTCTCCCTCGCCCGTGAAGCCCAGGCCCTCCTCCGTGGTGGCCTTTACGCTTACCGCGTCCTCGGCCGTTCCGAGCACGCGGGCGATATTGCCCCTCATTTCGCTTATATACGGCGCGAGCTTCGGCCGCTGGGCGATTATCGTAATATCGGCGTTTACGAGGGCGTATCCCTTTTCCGCGAGCAGGTCTTTCACCTTTTCCAGCAGGCTGAGGCTGCTTATGCCCCGATAGCGCTCGTCGCTGTCGGGAAAGTGCATGCCGATATCGCCCATTGCCGCCGCCCCGAGCATCGCGTCCATGAGCGCGTGCAGGGCGAC
>DBWE01000136.1:7980-8203 GCA_002308315.1 Clostridiales bacterium UBA1246
TGCTCCTCCCTTTCAGTATCGCCTCCGCGATCAAAAGATCCTCGGGCGTCGTTATCTTTATATTCAAATTATCTCCGCTTGTCACGAAGGGTCTCATGCCCAGCCTTTCTGCCGCCGCGCAGTCGTCGGTAAGCTCAGCGCCGTTTTTCACCGCGTCGCTCAGCGCGGCTTTTATAAGCTCCGCTCTGAATGCCTGAGGCGTCTGCGCAAGATACATAACGCT
>DBWE01000154.1:0-4432 GCA_002308315.1 Clostridiales bacterium UBA1246
CCGTCAAAACCGGGCTGGTATAGGTTACGTCTGCTTGAGAAAACAATATGATATCCCGAAGAAGAGGTACGCCATGGCCTTTGTTCATCTTCACGTACACAGTGAATACAGTCTGCTGGACGGCGCATGCCGCATCGACAAGCTCGTAGAGCGGGTAAAGGAACTCGGGCAGACAGCCGTTGCCGTCACCGATCACGGCGCGATGTACGGCGCGATAGCCTTTTACAAGGCGGCCAAAAGCGCGGGCATAAAGCCCGTGATAGGCTGCGAGGTCTACGTGGCGCCGCGCGGGATGAACGACCGCGAGCACGGGATAGACAATGAAAACAGACATCTCGTCCTTCTGTGCAAAAACATGACCGGCTACCGAAATCTATGTTATCTCGTTTCCAAGGCTTTTATAGACGGCTTTTACGTGAAGCCCCGTATCGACAAGGCCCTGCTCGAAAACCACAGCGAAGGACTTATCGCGCTTTCGGCCTGTCTTGCCGGCGAAATACCCCGTCTGCTCTCGGCCGGTGAATACAGCAGGGCGAAAAACGCCGCGCTTGAGCTTTCGGAGATATTCGGGGAGGGCAATTTTTATCTTGAACTGCAGGATCACGGGCTTGCCGAGCAGCGGGCGGTGAACGCGGGTATAATACGTCTGCACCGCGATACCGGCATCCCCCTCGTCCTCACGAACGACGCGCATTATCTTACAAAAGACGACGCGTATACCCAGGATATCCTTATGTGCATACAAACTCAGAAGACCGTAAACGACGCCGACCGCATGAGCTTCGGTACGGAAGAGTTTTATATAAAGTCCGAGGACGAAATGCGCTCCCTCTTCCCCGAGCTGCCGGAGGCTGCCGACAATACCGCCGAGATAGCCGACAAATGCAGCGTGGAATTTGTTTTCGGCCGGTACCATTTTCCGCATTTTGACATTCCGGAGGGCTTCGGCGGCGCGGCGGAATACCTGCGCAGTCTGTGCACGGAAGGCCTGAAAAAACGCTACGGCGTTCTCGACCGCGAAATAACCGAAAAGCTCGATTATGAGCTCGATATGATAGACAAAATGGGCTTCAATGAGTATTTTCTCATCGTGGGAGACTACGTCGGCTTTGCCAAAGCCAACGGGATACCCGTCGGCCCGGGCAGAGGCTCCGCCGCCGGAAGTCTCGTGAGCTATTCTCTCGGCATAACCGACGTCGATCCCATACGCTACAAGCTGTTTTTCGAACGCTTCTTAAATCCGGAACGCGTAAGCATGCCGGATATCGACGTTGATTTCTGCATACGCCGCCGCGGCGAAGTGATAGATTATGTAAACCGTAAATACGGCTCGGACCACGTGGCGCAGATAGCTACCTTCGGTACCCTTGCCGCGCGCTCCGTCATAAGGGACGTTGCGAGAGCGCAGGGCATCGGCTACGGCGAAGCGGACGCCGTCGCAAAGCTCGTTCCCGCCTCCCCCAACATCAAGCTCGCGGACGCTCTTCGCATTTCCAAGCCTCTCAACGACCTTTATCAGAGCGACGAAAAGGTAAAAAAGCTCGTGGATACCTCCCTCGCCCTGGAGGGGATGCCGCGCCATTGCTCCACCCACGCCGCGGGCGTCGTGATAACCGAGGAGCCGGTATATGCCTACGTTCCCCTTTCCACGAACGACGGCGTAGTAGTCACGCAGTATACGCAGATAGAAGAGCTCGGACTGCTTAAAATGGATTTCCTCGGCCTGAGGAACCTGACAGTGCTCTGGGACGCGGTGGAAGCGGTGCGGAAAACAGAGCCCGATTTTGATCTGAACGGGATCGACGAAAACGATAAAGACGTATTCGATATGCTGACCGCGGGCAAAACCTCGGGAGTATTTCAAATGGAGTCTTCCGGCATGACCGGAGTGTGCGTAGGGCTGAAGCCTAAGGATATTGAGGATATAACGGCGATCATCGCGCTCTACCGTCCCGGCCCTATGGACTCCATTCCGAGGTTTATCGACTGCAAGCATCACCCGGAGCACATCAAATACAAGCATCCCATGCTCAGGGATATCCTTTCGGTCACTTACGGCTGCATTGTCTATCAGGAGCAGGTCATCGAGATATTCCGCAGACTCGGCGGATTTTCGCTCGGCCAGGCGGATATGATACGCCGCGCCATGAGCAAGAAAAAACAGGCGGAGATCGTCAAAGAACGCAAGAATTTTATTTACGGAGACGAAAGCAGAGGAATATGCGGAGCGATCGCCAACGGTATTTCCGCCGAGATCGCCGGCGAGATTTATGACGAAATACTCGATTTCGCAAACTATGCCTTCAACAGGGCTCATGCCGTTTCCTATGCCATAATCGCCTATCAGACCGCGTACCTGAAGTATCATTATCCGCGCCAATACATGTCCGCCCTGCTCAGCTCCGTGCTTGAAAACGCTCCCAAGATATCGGAATATATCGCCGACTGCCGCTCGGGAGGCATAAACGTTCTCCCGCCCGATATAAACGAATCCGAAGAAGGTTTTACCGTGGCGGGAGAAAACATACGCTTCGGGCTTGCGGCCGTCAAGGGCGTCGGAAGAGGCTTTATACGCGAGGTTTCCGCGGAGCGGAGCAGCGCAGGGCCTTTCCGCTCGTTTGAAGATTTCTGCAGACGTATGTGCGGAAGAGAGCTGAACAAGCGCGAAGCGGAAAGCCTTATCAAGGCGGGCGCTTTCGATTCCCTCGGGATATACCGCAGCCGTCTTCTTAAAATATATTCCATGCTGATCGACGAGATCTCCGATGAAAACCGCAGTAATCTCGAGGGACAGTTCGATCTGTTCGGGGACGGCGGACACAGCGAAAACGACATCGCGATACCGGATATCCCCGAATTTTCACCGAGAGAGCTGATGCAGCTTGAAAAAGAAGTCACGGGGATGTATCTTTCGGGCCATCCGATGGACGAATACGCCGACGCCGTACGCAGGTCCGGCGCGGTCTCGATAGCGGCGGTGCTCGCCTCCTTTGACAGCGAGGCCGAAGGCGAATGCGAGTACGTAGACGGACAGAACATAATGATCGCCGGCGTCGTTTCTTCAATAAAAACAAAAACGACCAAGTCGGATTCTCTCATGGCGTACGTCACGCTTGAAGACAACGGCGGAAGCATGGAAATGCTCGTTTTCCAAAGGGTACTTAACGAGTGTCACGGCATGCTCACGGAAGGGACCGCCGTTTTTGCGAGGGGCAGGATATCGGTACGGGACGAAAAGGCTCCGCAGCTGGTATGCGACTGGGTCAAAAGGATCACCGACGGAGCTCCGCGCGATAAAGACGGCGGCAGAAATGATGATCTCAAGCCGGCGTCGAAAGGCAAAAGCAGGACGCTTTGGGTAAGGTTCAGCTCCGAAGACAGCCCGGAATACCGCAGACTGCGGCTGATCAAAATCATGTTTGAAGGGACGGAGACGCTGAAAGTCCATTTTACCGACAGCAAAAAGACCCTTGCTTCAACGTGCTGGATCCATCCGTCGCTGATAAAGGATCTCGAGGAAACGGTCGGAAAGGAAAACGTCAAAATAACGGAAAACTGAGAGGAGGGGATGTTCCCCTCCTCTCGGCTTTCATTTTATTTCAGGTGTTTGTCGAGAAATTCATATACGTGGGTCTGATTTTTCTGTTCGTACCAGTCCAGACATACGCCGCCGTGATTCCAGCCCCTGAATATTTCCAGCTCGGCGCGGTCGCTTCCGCATACCTCGACGATTTTGTCATACAGCTCATATGCCTGCGAAACGGGCACTATCATATCGCCGTCGCCGTGCTGGATAAGCATGGGAGGCAGCTTGTCGGTTATGAAGTTTACGGGATTTGTAAAATATACAAGTCCTTTTATCTGCTTCACCGGTGCGCCGAGAAGCATTACCCGCACGTCGGGAAGCGCGGGGACGGAGGCGTCGGACGGGGCCTTTTCCTCTCCCTCGGGCAGCATTTTGATAAAGTCAAAGCAGCCGTACCACGTCACGGCGCACTGCACCTTGCTTGAATGATCCGCGTTGCCCTGGGTCTTGTCCTCAAAGCCGGGAATATCCTGGGTCGCGACTGCAAGAGCCGTGAAAAATCCGCCCGCGCTGTCGCCGGAAAGAGCGAACCTGTCCGGATCGAGCTTATATTCTTTCGCATGCGCGCGCAGGAACCGTATCGCGGCTTTCACGTCGAAGAGAGGATAAGGGAACTGCGCCTCCGTGGCAAGCCTGTATTCCACGGAAACGACGGCATAACCCTTTTTTATCCCGCCTATTGCGTGGAGAAACTGCGAATCGCGCTTGTTGCCGAAAATATATGCTCCGCCGTGCACGAATATCAGCACCGGGAACGGTCCGTCTCCCTGCTCCGGCAGATATATATCCAGCATCTGCGCCTTCGACTGCTCCGCGTACGGCACGTCCTGCCACTTGCGGCTGATT
>DBWE01000154.1:4518-4652 GCA_002308315.1 Clostridiales bacterium UBA1246
TGTTATGATACACGGCCTCTCCCTGCGGAGGGCGGTCGTGCCGTCGGAAAAGAACGACGGCATGAACATTATAGCATTACTTGCGATCAAATGACAATACGCAGCGGGAAACAGTCCCGCTGCGTATTTGAAAA
>DBWE01000154.1:4659-4823 GCA_002308315.1 Clostridiales bacterium UBA1246
TCTTTGCCGTTCCAGCAATAAGTGCAGACCTTGCATCTGTCGATACCGATAGACCGGATGAGACCGTCAAGCGACTGATATTCCAAAGACGTGAAATTGAATTTTTCACAGATCGCTTTGCGCATCGCGCGGCCTCTTTCGGTATTGCCGTCGCTGTATTCGTC
>DBWE01000154.1:4870-6707 GCA_002308315.1 Clostridiales bacterium UBA1246
GAGAAATTCAGGAATTTGCAGCCGTACATTATAGGCGGAGACGCCGAACGCATGTGCACTTCCTCGGCGCCGTTCTCATAGAGAAATTCCACGGTTTCACGGAGCTGCGTCCCGCGAACGATGCTGTCGTCGACAAAAAGGAGCTTCTTCCCTTCTATCAGCTCATGCACGGGGATCATCTTCATTTTCGCGACCCGGTTGCGTTCGCTTTGGTTTGCCGGCATAAAGCTTCTGGGCCAGGTAGGCGTATACTTTATAAAGGGCCTTGCGAAGGCGGTCTTGCTTTCGTTTGAATACCCGATGGCGTGAGGCGTGCCGGAATCGGGGACCCCGCTTACGTAGTCCACGTCGTCTGCCGAGCCGGATGCGCGGTCATTCTGGGCGAGTATCTCTCCGTTTCGGTTTCGCATGACCTCGACGTTTACTCCCTCGTAGCTCGACGTCGGATAACCGTAGTATGTCCACATGAAGGCGCAGAAGCGCATTTCCTCTTTAGGAGGAGAAAGCACCTCGATATCGTCTGCCGTGATGCGCACGACTTCTCCCGGGCCGAGCTCGCGAAGCTCCGGATAACCGAGCTTGGTGCAGGCGAAAGACTCCAGCGACACGCAGATGCCGTCCTCTCCCCTGCCCGTTACCACCGGGAGCCGCCCCATTTTATCTCTTGCGGCGTAAATGCTTCCGTCGTCGCTGAGTATCAGAACGGAAGCAGTGCCCTCTATCATCTCCTGCGCGTACAGTATACCGTCGGCAAAATTATCCTTGCTGTCTATCAGCGCCGCGGCAAGCTCAGTGGAATTGACCCGGCCGCCGCCCATGGCCTCAAAGTGGCCTCCGCTGTTCTTCAGATACATAGCCGCAAGCTCGTCCGCGTTATTGATAATGCCGGTAACGCAGATCGCATAAACGCCGAGATCGGAGCGGATCAGAATGGGCTGAGGATCGGTATCGCTTATGCAGCCGATACAGGCTTTTCCGTGCATCTCATCGAGCACGTGCTCAAATTTGGTCCGAAAAGGCGAATTTTCAATGTTGTGTATCTCACGGATAAAACCCGTGCTTTCCGAAAGCGCGGCCATTCCGCCGCGTCTCGTTCCGAGATGCGAATGATAATCAACACCGAAAAAAACGTCCAGCACACAGTCGCGCCTGGAGACTGCTCCGAAAAATCCGCCCATGGAGTTACCTCACTTTCGTCCGAAGCTCAGGCAAAAAACAGCTTTGAAAGAGTCATGGGATCGATGTATTTCCCGTCTTTATATACGCGCATGTTGCCGGAAGCGATCTCGTCGATAAGCATTACCTTTCCGTCCGCGTCGTAGCCGAATTCAAACTTGATATCATAGAGGACAAGCCCTTTTTCGGCAAGATCGTCCGCGACGATGGCGGTGATCTTCTGTGTCATGGACTTTATTTCGTCATACTGCTCTCCGCTCATCACACCGAGGATGATAAGCCCGTCGCGGGTAACGAGGGGATCGCCGAGCTCATCGTTTTTGAACGTGGTTTCAACGTAGGCGGGAAGATCGGCGCCTTCTTCTATATATTCCCTGTACCTGCGGTAGAAGCTGCCCACGGCCTTATGGCGGCAGATGACCTCCAGGCCTTTTCCGAATACCTTTGCGGGAAGCACTTCCATCGTGGTATCGTCAAGGTTCGCTTTGACGAAATGCGTTTTTATACCCGCAGCGTTGATCTTATCGAAAAAGTATACGGACATGCGAAGATTAACGTCGCCTACTCCGTCGATGGTGAGGCCTACGGAATTCTCGCCCGGATCGAAGACGCCGTCCTTGCCGGTGCAGTCATCCTTGAACTTGAGCAGATAATTGCCGTT
>DBWE01000112.1:0-2051 GCA_002308315.1 Clostridiales bacterium UBA1246
ACCCGCGAGCAGGCGCTGCTGATAGCCGCGAGAATGGTGAAAAATCTCGGATAAGCGGACGTATCATAAGTTTTGCCGCGGGGAGGGGCGAAAGCCCTTCCCCGCGATCATATGGCGCGTCCGCGCAAAAAAACTGTGGCATTATCCCGCGCAATGAGGTACAATAACAAAAAACCATTAAAAATATCGGCGGAGCCGATACCATACTCAAGGAGCTGTATTGTCATGCCTGATTTTGACGGTGTAAACGGTCTTCGTGAAGAATTCCGGGTGGTGGGCAAGCCCAACCTGCCGGGAGTGCTGTCCTATGCCGTGGCGGCGGGCGTCGCCAAATACGGCAGCGATTACGTACAGCCGGACATGCTTTTTGCAAAGTTCCTCCACAGCCCTTACGCGAACGCGGAGATCAAAAGCATAGACGACGCCGAGGCGCGCGCTCTCGACGGCGTGGTGGACATCATCACCTGGGAAGACGAGGAGATACGGAATTTCAAGAGCAACGGCGAGCTTTGGGGCAATCCCCGGCCCTGGCTGGACAACAAGGCCGATCAGGAGGGCGCCGAGGTCGGCGTGATCGTGATAGCCGAGAGCGAGGAGATATGCTGCGAGGCTCTCAGACGGCTGAAAATAGAATGGGAGGTCCTGCCCCACGTGGTGGACATCCTCAAAGGCCGCGAGGAGGGCGCTTACGTGATACGCCCCGAGGAGGGCGAGACGGCGCGCTTCGGCTCCCGTCCGGCCGCCTCGAACAATCCTCCGAAGAGAGGCAACGTGGGCTTCTCCAACGTGGAGGAGGGCGACGTGGACGCCGCCATGGCCGCCGCGGCGCACGTTATAGAATACGATCTGAACATGCCGGCCTTCGGCTCGGTCATACCCAATCCTCCAGGCTCGATAGCCTGGTGGTTCGACGACCCGTATCACGGCCCCGAGCCGAGCCTGCACATAGAGGGCGCGGTAAGAAACCGCGACGCCATCAGCAAAAGCTATGATCTGCCCTCCGAAAAGACGGTGCAGGAGGGTCTGTTCATGGGCGGAAAATACTGCGACTGGGGCCTGCGCCGCTCCCAGGAGATCACCCCGCTGCTGGCCCGGCGCACCGGGCGGCCCGTGCGCTGCGTGAATACCCGCGAGGAGACCTTCGACCTGCTGATGAACCAGCGCTTCTGCCATATAAAGGTCGGCTTTGACGAAAACGGCCTCATCACCGCCATAGACGATCATTCCATCGCCGACGGAGGCGTGCGCTCGAGCTCCACCTTCGGCACGACCGGCGACCAGAATCAGGGCCCCTACGGCACCGTGAAATGCCCCAACGTGCGCCAGCGCATGGAAATAGTCGACTCCAACCGCGGCATGATGTACGTAAGCGGTCAGCACTGCCCGTTCAACTGGGACGCTATCTCCATGGCCATTTACCTCATAGCCGAAAAGCTGGGGAAGGACCCGATAGAGATAGCCCGCCTGAACCTGCACGGACCGTCATCCAAGGAGGACCCCGATCCCGTGCCTTCCTTTGAGGCGTGCATAGAGCAGGGCAAAAAAATGATGGACTGGGAGTGGCACTCCGCCGGGACGAAGACCCTGCCCGACGGGAGAAAGCACGGCATGAGCTTCCGCTATCAGATGTGCCCGCGCCACGCCATGATGGACTATACCTGCAAGCTCGAGCTGCGCGGCGGCAAGGTGCATATGCCGACGCAGGGCCCGCACGTGGGTATTTACGCCGTAGAGGCGAACGCGATGGTCGTGGCGGAGGAGCTGGGTCTGGAATACGAGGACGTCATAGTCGATTTCGATTACCGCGAGGCTTTCACGCCCATGGGCGGCGGCTCCGACGGCACCACGGCCTCGGCCTGGTGCATGAAGGAATGCGCCAACATACTTAAACGGCAGATCCTCGAAGCGGCGGCCGAGGAGGCGGACGCTCCGCCGGCGCCGAGCATGTTCGGCTTCGGCATGCCTCAGGGCCCCAGCCCGCTGAAAGGGAAAAAGCCGGAGGAGCTGGATCTCGTCGGCGGCTGCGTGGTGGTGAAGGGAGAGCCGGACAA
>DBWE01000112.1:2141-11463 GCA_002308315.1 Clostridiales bacterium UBA1246
GACACCATGAACACCGCCTACTGCGAGGTCGCCGTGGACGAGGAAACCGGCGAGGTGGAGATACTTCGCTTCGGCGTGGCGGCCGACCCGGGCAAGGTGATGCGCATCACCTCCCTTGAAAGCCAGGTGGATCAGGTGATGTATTTCAGCGAGGGCTGCCAGCTGCTGGAGGACTTCGTATTCGACGAAAAGACCGGCGTGAAGCTGAACACCAACATGATAGATTACAAAAAGCCGACAATGCTCGACGTGCCGCAGGTGGACAAGGATTTCCTGGAGACCCGCGCCGGCAACGCGGCTTACGGAGCCAACGGCATAAGCCATTCGCTCGCGAATACGCACCTGGTGATAATCGCCATACATAACGCCATCGGCGTGTGGGTGGACCCGCCCGCCACGCCCGACAAGGTGCTGAAGGCTCTGGGCAAATGCTGAGACCGTCCGGGAGATAACGAAAGAGCTTAAATGGGACCGACGCAAAGCTTTCGTTTTGCGTCGGTCCTTTTTGAACGGTATTTATCGTAATACGAAAAATAATTATTGCATTTCAAGGCAAGCTGTGCTATGCTCAGCTTGAAGTACCGGGAGAGAAGCCCGGACGGAGGAGGTTTCACATGGGACAGAAGACTTTGTCGAATTGGCTCAGGCTGGTGATCGTCGGCACGGCGGTATGCGCCCTGGCGGTATATCTGGTCATCGTTCCGAGCTACGGCATTTCGGTGGCGGGGCGCAATCCGGAGCTTGCGTACCGCTACTGGCCGTGGCTGATCTTTATATGGCTTACCGCCGTTCCCTGCTTCGCGGCCATGGTCTTGGGCTGGCGGATAGCGGCGAACATAGGCAGGGACCGCTCGTTCACGATGGAGAACGCCGACAAGCTGAAATGGATATCCTGGCTGGCGGCCGGGGACGCCGCGTTTTTCTTCATAGGGAACGTGCTCTACCTCGCCCTCGATCTCAGCCACCCGGGAGTGACTCTGCTTTCCCTGCTGGTGGTTTTCGCGGGGATCGCCCTGTCCGTCGGCGCGGCCGCGCTTTCGCACCTTGTCCGCAAGGCCGCGGCGCTGCAGGACGAGAACGATCTGACAATATAGGTGACAGCTATGGAAGGCGAGATAATTTTCAACATAGACGTAATGCTCGCAAAAAGGAAGATGAGCGTTACGGAGCTTGCCGAGAGAGTCGGCATCACGCTCACGAACATGTCGATACTGAAAAACGGAAAGGCCAAGGCCGTGAAGGTGGCGACGCTGGCAAAGCTCTGCGCCGTGCTTGACTGCCAGCCGGGCGACATTCTCGAATACCGTCCGGCGCGGGACGAATAAAAAAGAGCTGCTGCAAAAAACTTTGCAGCAGCTTCGTTTTTGCCCGCTTATTTACGGGGAAGGGGCAGGGAAAATTCCCCGGAGATGAATTTGAAGGTGAACAGCACCGCCTCCACGGCAAGGCTTTCGCAGCTGCTCAGCCCGCTGGCGGCGGGGGAAAGAGCCGTGCACATTACCGAGCCGTACTGCTTTTCGAAAGCGGCGGTGTATTTCAGGCACAGCTGCGCGGCGATGTCTCCCGCCGGGCCCGACAGGGAACAGGCGAGGTCTGTCATCATGAGCCCCGCCTCCACAAGGCCGCAGCGCGTGAATTCCGGGCCGGCGCAGGCGTCGAGAAGCCGGGAGGGTATCACCGCGCCCGTCATGTTGCCCAGCGCGATAAGGGCGGTCTGGGCGCAGGATCGCCCGGAAGAGAAGCAGTCGGCGACGAGCCGCCGCAGGGAGCTTACCACGGAGAGCTCAAAGCCGTCCGCGTCCTTTTCGCCGTCGGGGGAGCTCAGGGCCGCGTATCTGTCGAAGAGATACCGGGCAAAGTCCGCGCGCTCCCGGCTGGCCTCTCTGCGGAGAAACTGCGGGTCAAGGTCGTTTATGCGCACGCGGTCGAGGCCGTCGGCGTCCTTCAGCAGCTCGGCCAGGCGCCTGGCGCGGGCGGTATCGGCCGGGGCGTGAGCGGCGATGATCGCGTCCATGGCCTTGTCGCCGACGGAGTGGGCCTCGACGCCCGCCATGGCGATCTTCAGCTCCTCGCCCTCAAGCCCGGTTATGCTTCGCAGCTTCAGCGATGAGCGCAGGCCGTGGGCATTGTCGAGCCAGTCGCTCTCGCGGCCGGTGTCGTGATAGGAGCACATCAGCATGAGCAGACGCGCGTCGTCCTCGCCGAGACCGTCCGCCAGGGCGCAGAAGGCGCCGTGCATCATCGTGCGCTCTATATGGCCGACGCCGTGGACGTGGCTCATATACAGCACCTCGGTCTTCAGAGCGCGCAGGGCGTCAAGAAGCAGGTCCCAATACGGCGTGCTTTTCAAAGAGGCGACGAGAGGGGCGTACTTGCCCCATTCGTCGGCGTCGATCAGGCGCATGAGAACACGTTCGCCAATGGACATTCGCATTACCTCCGTTCGGCCGGACAGGCCGGCGTCCTGCTCAGATGATATCATCCGTGCCGGGACTTGGCAAGCGTCGGCTTGACAAAAACGCTCCGTGTGGTATTATTTACTTCACTATATTCGGAGGGATTATCATGGCTGTATTTATCAGCGCGGACGAGGCTGCCGAGCTTGTAAAGGACGGAGACACGATATGGATAAACGCTTTTGCCGCCATAGCGTCGCCCGTTGATCTCAACAGAGCTATCACGCGCCGTTTCCGCAGATGCGGAAAACCGGAGCATCTTACCATATACAGCGCTTTCAGCTTTGCCGAGTGGAAAGAGGACAGCGATATAGAGGGCTATATCTGCGAGGGCGCGGCGGACTGCGTCGTAATAGGCTTTTTCGGCAGTCTGTACGGCACCTGCAAGGCCATTATGGAAAACAGGATAGAGGGCTATAACCTGCCAGGAGGCGTGATGAGCCATATGATACGTGCCTCCGCCTGCGGCGCGTCCACGCTGTTCACCAAGATCGGCCTCAATCTTTTCGTCGATCCGCGGGTAGGCGGATACCGCCTCAACGAGCGCTCGAAGAGGGAACTCGTGCATCTTGCCAACGAGAACGGCGAAGAGGGCCTGCTGTACGATATACCCAAGGTGGACGTCGCCCTGCTCAAGGCCAGCTTTGCCGACGAGAGGGGAAACATCACCTTTGAAAACGAGTGCGCGTCGATAGACTGCCTGTCCGTCGCCCAGGCCACGCACCGCAACGGCGGCAAGGTGATAGTGCAGGTGGCGAGAGTGGTCAACAACCACATGCTGCCCCGCACGGTCAACGTGCCCGCCGCGCTGGTCGACGCGGTGGTCGTGGTGCCCGACCAGAAGCAGCTTACCAATATGGACGGATATTACGACTACATCTGCGGCAAGTACGTCCCCACCGGGAATATCCTCAAGGCCTGCCGCGAGGAAATAGGCGCGAAAATAGGGTCGACCCATAAGCGCACCGATCTGCACAGGGCGATAGCCAAGCGCGCCGTCAAGGAGATACGCGAGGGGCAGATAGTAAACATCGGCATAGGCATACCCGAGCTGGTGGCCGAGGAGGTGCTGGAGCGGGGCATGCTTGACAAGGTGCATCTGTCGGTAGAGTCCGGGCACACCGGCGGAATGCCGCTGGGCGGCATGGGCTTCGGCGTGGCGATAGGTCCGGATACCATGATGGATATGGCCCGGCAGTTCGACTTCTACGAGGGCGGCGGCCTGGACCTGTGCTTTATAGGCACGATGCAGGTGGACGGCGAGGGCAACGTGAACGGCCACATGGCCAAGGGCAAGCTTACCGGCATAGGCGGCTTCGCGAATATCAGCCAGACCACGAAGAAGGTGGTCTTCTGCATGACCTTTACCTCCGGAGGCCTGGAGGGCAGCTTCGACGGCAAGCACGTGGTCATAAAGAAAGAAGGACGGATACAGAAATTCGTCGACAAGGTGCCCGCCAAGAGCTTCAGCGTGGAAAACTCCCGCGCCATAGGTCAGAAGGCAATGTTCATCACCGAGCGCTGCGTATTCGAGCTGGGCGACGAGGGGCTCATACTCACGGAGATAGCGGAGGGCATAGACCTGCAGAGGGATATACTCGACCGCCTGCCCTTTGAGCCGAAGATATCCCGCGAGCTGAAAATAATGGAATTTTAAAGTAAAAGAGTAAGCAGAGACAGCGGGGACGGTTCTCGTTGACTCACAAAAAGAGTCAATGAAAACCGTCCCCGCGACTCAATTTATATGTAATAGTGATCGGTCTTTATGACCGTATAGTAGTTCCCGAATTCGTCGGATACACGCTTTTGTATCTCGTCCCGCAGCTCGCCGTCGCTCATGCCGAAGCCGGGAGGCACGACCACGTCGAAGATGAGATTGGTATGCGTGGTGCCGGTGACCATGCGGAAATCATGTATGCGCAGGCGGGAGTCGAGCCCGAGCACGAGCTCGGCAAGCCGGCGCTGCATCAGCGCGGTCTGCTCGTCGTCGCAGGAAATGGGGTCCATGTGTATGACCGCCTCGCAGCCGAGGCGGGAATTCATCTCGCGCTCGATGTTGTCTATGACGTCGTGCATCTCGTTTATGTCGCCGGTGTCCGGCACCTCCGCGTGAAGAGACACGAAAAGACGGCCCGGGCCGTAATCGTGCACGATGAGGTCATGTATGCCGACGACGGTATCGTTGTCGGTGGCGAGGCGCTCTATCTCCTTTACCAGCTCCGGGGACGGAGGCCGGCCGAGCAGGGTGCCGAGGGTATCGCGCGCGGAGCTGAAGCCGGTATAGAATATGAACAGCGATACCGCCAGGCCGACCCAGCCGTCGAGCCTTACCGGGAAAACGCGCTCCAGCAGCGCCGCGGCAAGAACGGCGAGAGTGGAGGCGGCGTCGCTGAGGCTGTCCATGGAGGTGGCGCGCATGGCGGAGGAGTCTATCCTGAGGCCGATGCGGCGGTTATAGAGGAACATATACAGCTTCACCGCTATGGAAACGGCGAGTATTATCAGCGTGAGCGTGCCGCCGGAGGTGGGCGCGGGATGCAGTATCTTGCCCACGGAGCTTTTTGCCAGCTCATAGGCCATTATGACGATGAGCGCGGATACGGCAAAGCCCGCCATATACTCTATGCGCCCATGGCCGAAGGGGTGGCTTTTGTCGGGCTTTTTTTCTGCCAGCTTGAAGCCCAGAAGGGTGATCAGCGAGGAGCCCGCGTCGGAAAGATTGTTGAAGGCGTCCGCCGTTACGGAAAGGGACGCGGCGGCGACGCCGGCGAGGTACTTTCCCGTGAACAGCAGCACGTTAAGGCATATGCCGAGTACCGAGCAGATGACGCCCCAGCGTCCGCGCTCGTCGTTTTTGTTGAACAGTTTTGCCAGCAGACCGATCATTTTGCGAATACTCTTCTTTCCTGACAATCAATGCCATTTTAGCATTTCGCGCCCTGCTTGTAAAGCGCGGAAGGGCCGCCCGGGGACGGAACAGGCAAAAACGCGGCGTCCGGACGGCAAAAGTTTGGTTATTTTCGGCGTTGCGCGCCGCGGCAAAAGGATGTAATATTGTTGACGCTCTGAAAGCGGGAGGCATAACTGAAACATGACTGTAATGATATCCGTCGCCGTGGCGATAATGGCCGGGCTTTTGATGACGAGACTTACCAATCTCTTCCGCCTGCCCGACGTCACGGCGTATCTCATAGCCGGCGTCGTGATAGGTCCGTACTGTCTCGGCGCGCTGGGCATAGACGGCCTGGGCTTCACGTCCTTTGACGCGATAGACGCTCTCGGCTCCCTGTCCAATCTGGCGCTCGGCTTCATCGCGTTCGCGATAGGCAACGAGTTCAGGCTGTCGCAGCTGAAAAACACCGGGCGTCAGGCAGCGGTGATAGGCGTGGTCCAGGCGATCACGGCGACGCTGTTCGTCGACGCCGCGCTCATCGGCATGCACTTCGTCATGCCGGATCAGATCTCCGTTCCCGCCGCGATCACCCTGGGCGCAATAGCCACGGCGACCGCTCCTGCGGCGACGCTGATGGTCGTCAAGCAGTACAAGGCAAGGGGAGAGCTGACAGACACTCTGCTTGCGGTTGTAGCTATAGATGATGCGACAGCCCTTATGTTCTTTGGCATTTCGACTGCGATCGCAAAATCGATAGACAGAGGTGGAGCGGAATCGCTGCTGCTTACGATATTAAAGCCTCTTGGAGAGATCCTGGCCTCGCTCGCATTGGGTGCTGTGATCGGGTTTATTTACAGATGGCTTGTAAAATGGTTCACCGGCCGCGGGAACAGACTGGCGGCAACCTATGCAATGGTATTTGCCTGCGTGGGACTCGGTGAAATGCTGGGACTATCTGCACTGCTGATCTGCATGATGCTTGGTGCCATGCTTGCCAATACCTCCAGAGAGTGTGACGTTATCTTCGAAATGACAGACAGGATGACGCCTCCGATATTCATGCTGTTCTTCTTCCTGTCGGGAGCGGGGCTTGACCTTACGATCCTTCCGGAAGTCGGGCTGGTAGGCATAGTTTATGTACTGTTCAGGGTAGTCGGAAAGGTTTCGGGCGCATGGATAGGCGGAAAGATATGCCATGCAACCCCCAAGACTCAGAAATATCTCGGATTTGCTCTTGTTCCACAGGCCGGCGTAGCCATCGGTCTTGCTACCACCGCAATGACGATTGTCCCTGAATACGGGACGCGCATCAGGACGATCATCCTGTGCGGGACTGTCATTTATGAACTTACCGGACCGGTCATCACGAAGCTGGCACTGAAGAAGGCCGGAGAGATTGAAGCCTGAGAAAGGCTTAAATCTGGTTTATCCTGTTAACAACCTCGCGGTTTGACCTGGTCCCGTCCCTTGTAACAAGCCCCGTCACATACAGCAGCGCGGCAACATAACCTGCAAGAGCCTTATTGATGCCTGCCGCGGTTGAAAGGGAAGTGCGCGTGAATTCATTTCCGAGCTCTTCAGGCAGGAACATTATAAGATCCCTTGTTTCGTAAATATCGATCTCTTCGAAGATCCTGACCGGCACTATGTCGCTCAGGATCTTTGTTTTTCGTCCATGCTGCTCCGACAGGCCTTTATATCGATATTCTTCGGCTTCGAGGCACACTATCTTAAAATGCAGATGAGGATCGTTCAAATAGTCCCTGATACCGTACATTTCCTCAAAAATATCGTAAATGCTGCGCTTCTTGGGAGACTTTCGTTTTGTGATGACCGAACCGGTTTCGGGATCGATATTAAATACATATTTTTGAACAGGAAGCGGATAGACTATCGTGACATCGAATTCGGGCAGGAAGGCTTTGAGCTTTTTCTTCATCGAGTAAAACTGCCTGGTTTGGATCTCAATGATATTGTTTGAACTTGTGTCGCAAATATCCGCGACATAGCCGTTTACAGCCACTTCAAGCGCGTCCTTTGAAGGAGCGTAGAAATTTTTAAGGACCGCATGTACCGATTTTTCGCCCATGGTCCCGATGCCGGCGATCCCACGGTTGAAACCGGCTACTTCATTTTTGATCTTCTCAAAACGTTTCTGCTGCGCATCGGTCATGACGATATATCCTTTCAAACAATCTATAATTCGATGAATCGGCTTAACAAAACCAGTTGACAATAAACATCAATATAATTAAGATAGTACTGTCATTGTAAATCAAAGTGACTTGTTCTACAAGAGAGGTTTTATTACAGGAAAATGAAAAGTAAGAGATTGAATAAGATCCGCGTTGTGACGGCAATGTTTTTGTGCTGTATATTAGCATGCGGATGTACAAAACAGAATACGATAACCGATATAACGGCTGTTACTCCGACCCAGATGGGCGGAGCGGATTCGGCCAAGCAGGGAAAGAATTCCGGTACAGCAACTCCGAGTCCGACCGATCAAGGGAAAAACACACAAGTTTCCGCTACGCCTGACGGAAACGGTTCGGAAACGGACCCGACAGGAGAGCCCGGAATAACGCCGACTTCCGCAGATACAGGGGCAACACCGGTTGCAACTCCGACAGGACAGGCGGACAATAACACATCGCCTGCCGATAAAAATGACGGATCCGATAACAACGAAACTTCAGCCACATCCGAGCCGACGACTTCTGTAGACGCAGATCCCTCCGGCGTTCAGGACAATGATGACGACGATCCTGACGATCCGGATGATCCCGATGACGACAGCGAAGAGATAAATGAATACTGGGAAGGCAGCTTTCTTGTTTGGCTCCCTCGCTTTAAGAAGGGAAATTTCGCAGGATTCGATTCTGATGAGACACATGACTATCTGACACTTGAAAATGTCTCGGAAAAGTCGGTCAGGAAATATATAAAGACACTTACTAAACAGGGATTTTCCGTTGATGCGGCATATACCGATGCAGAAGGCGGTATGTTATCCGGGATTGACGGGACGGAAGACATCCATTTTATATATTCTGCCGAAAATGAGGATGGATGGTGCGCCAAGCTTGATTATGATCCTGAAACAAAAATACTGACGATCGGTTCAGGATATGCAGTTGCAGAGACTACAGATGTATACGGCAAGCTCAGGGAAGAAACTGCGCTGGGACTGATCCCTGAGTTTACATACGGTGATTTTGATTCCTCAAAGCAGGAAGGCGGCATGTATTATGCCATTTTTACAAATGTGACGGGAAAATACGAAAAATTCACGGACCAGCTCAAAAAAGCGGGATTTGTTGAGGAAGCCGACGAAGGCAATGTCGACGGGATCATCTGGTACAACGCGTATGATGCTGAAGGTAATGCCTGCGAGTTTATTTATTCGGACGGCGTGGCAAGGATCGGATGCGGGGCATTTGAGCAGTAATGCCGCTTTTTAGTGGTTCGCGATCAAGTGGTTCGCGATCAAGTGGTTCACGATCAAGTGACACGTGATCAAGTGACATGGGATCGGCGCGGAGTAAATGACCTATAGTCATTTACCATGATAATTATGATAATAGATTTACACATAGTTAATATTCAACGGCAGGCAGTGCTTGAGGGAGTGGAAGACCCGGGGTGCTTTTCGGACTTCAGGCGCGATAAGATATTGTCAAAGAAGATTTATTCTTCGAAATGTCTTTCCGCGGCTGCCGGGATCGCTTTGGACGAGGGTCTGCGGCAATTTGGGCTGCGGGAGAAGGAAGTAAGGTTCGTTACGGATGAACATGGAAAGCCTCGTATAGACGGGCATCCGGAGATCATTTTCAATCTTTCGCATTCGGGCGAATATGCGGTTGCGGTGCTTTTGAGCGGAATTAAACAAGTTACTGCGAATGTTGGAAGCGAATTCTCGAAATCGAGCGACATGATCAGTGCTGCCTTGAACTCGAAAAATAAATCGGAA
>DBWE01000206.1:0-128 GCA_002308315.1 Clostridiales bacterium UBA1246
ACCGCTCCGGCGGCGACGCTGATGGTGGTGAGGCAGTACAAGGCAAAGGGCAGGCTGACGGACATACTGCTGCCCGTCGTCGCGCTTGACGACGCGGTAGGTCTTGTGGTGTTCGCGGTGTCCTTCGG
>DBWE01000206.1:208-4975 GCA_002308315.1 Clostridiales bacterium UBA1246
TGGCTGCTGACGCAGCTGGAGAAGATATTCCACTCCAACCGCAACCGCATGTCCCTTATAATCAGCTTCGTCATCCTCACCGTGGCGCTGGCCATGATAAAGATAGAGATAGGGCGGGTCACGCTGAGCTTCTCCGCGCTGCTGGTATGCATGATGCTNNCTGGTCTGCATGATGCTCGGCACGGTGTTCTGCAATATGTGCCCGCTGTCCGGGGAGCTCATGGACAAGTCCGATAAATGGACGGCGCCGCTGTACGCGCTGTTCTTCGTGCTCAGCGGCGCGGGACTCGATCTCGGCGTGTTTTCAAACCTCGCCGTGGTCGCAGTGGGCGCGGTATATATCATATTCCGCTCCGCGGGGAAATATCTGGGCGCCTACGGCAGCGCCGCCGCGACGGGCTGCGAGCCCCCGGTAAAAAAATATCTCGGCATAACGCTGCTGCCTCAGGCGGGCGTGGCGCTGGGCATGTGCCTGACGGCGCGGGAGCTCGGCGGGCACGACGGGAATTTCATACGCAATATCGTCCTTTTCAGCGTGCTTGTATATGAGCTGGTCGGCCCGATGCTGACGAAGATAGCGCTCACGCGCGCCGGGGACATAAAGCCCAAGGGCGAGGACGTCCTCAACCGCCGCGAGCAGCAGCTGAAAAAAGCCTCGGAAAAGCAATAAAAGCAATAAAGCCAATCGCCGGCAAAGTCCGAAGGACTATGCCGGCGAAAATCATTTTTTCCGTTTCAGCAGCTTCAGCCGGACGTCTCCCTTCGCGCCCATGCGGTCGCCTATGATGACCAGCGCCCCGAGCACGTCCTTTACTCCGCAGATAAGCTCCAGCGCGCTTTCGATATCCTCCGGCGCGCTTACAAGGTTGCCGAGGCGCGTCGCGGCGGCGTCGGCCAGGGCGCAGCTGCGGGCTATGACCACGGCGGCGTCGGCGCGCCCGAGGGAAAGGGAATGCCCGACGGTGCCGGAGGAGGTACATACGCCCATGCCGTCCCCGGGGAGCACGGCCACGCCCAGCATATCGCTCAGCGGGCTTTCGGCGGCGTATATCGCTACGGTGCGTTCGCGGCGGCCGAAAAGAAAGACGTCGCCGCCGTTTTCCACGATGACCTCGTCCGACAGCGCGGAGAGGGCTCGGCCCACGTGCTCGGCCACGGCGCCCGCCACGGCGGCCATGGGGCCGACTCCGGCGGCCCGGGCGGCGGAGAGCATGGCGGCGGCGACGGGGGTCTCGGTACCGTGTACGCTCAGCGGTTCAAGAGAGCTTTTGAAGCGGGGACGGGCGTCTATTTCGGCGTAGATCTCGTCCCTTGCGGCAAGCGCGGCAGCCCTCGCCTCGGCCTCAAAAACGGCTTTGGCGCCTATGCTCAGGTCGGTCTCGCCGACGGTCACGCGGAAGTACCGCAGATCTCCCGCGCCGTGCAGGGCGCGGTAGCCGCGGTTTGAAAACAGCTCGGAGCTCACTGATATATGTCAAGGCTCACCGCTCCGGTGGGACAGGCCCTGGTGCACATCTCGCAGACTACGCAGTTATCGTTGTTGAAGCTCAGCTCGGCCGTGACAGGGTCGAGAGTGAGCGCCTTGTGCTGGCATACGGCCGTGCACGCGCCGCAGTGGACGCAGGTCTCGGTATCCCAGCGTATGGCCTTGGACATTATGCGGACCTTGACGCCGTTTTTCTCGGCAAAGACGAGGGCCTTGTCTATGTTCTCGCTCTCGCCGGACAGGTCCAGCACCATGCGCCCTCCCTGACCGGGAGTGATGTCGGCCTGATAGACGGAAAAGACCAGGCCGAAGTCCACGGCGAAGAGATGCACGAAGGGCTTTACCGGCTCGTTGGGGAATTGAAGGAGGATCTTGACGGATCTGCGCATTTATCTGACCTCTCTTTCGTTCAGCACGTGCCGCACGGTATCCAGCTGAAGCTTCGCGGCGGGCTCCGTGAGCAGGAATTCGCCCTTTTCCACTCTGCGCTTGAGCTCCAGGGCGATCTCGCGCGCCTTTTTCAGACTGCTCATCGGCGCGGTGGGCACCGTTTTGCCCTGTATCTCTATCTGACCGCTGCGCAGCTCGGCGTAGCTGACGCGCTCTCTGAGTATGGGACGGCTGCGCACGGGCACGGAATAGTCGCTGACCTCGGTGAACAGCCCGTCGTTGCCCACGGCGAGCTTGCTGAGCATGTCCTCGTCGAGCACCGGGAAGGGTATGCCTATGCCTACGAACATGCTCACGCCGTATTTATATATCTTCGCGGCGCGGATATACTGGGTGCTCATCTTCTTCATATCGCCGATCAGGGCGAGAGTGGCCCCGGAATACATCTTCTGTCCGTCGGGAAATTCCTTGACGGAGGGGAAGCACTGAGTCCCTTCCCAGGCAACGTACCCTTCGGCGCCGCCGAAGAATACGCGGGTGCCTATGCCTATGGTGCGCAGCTCCGGGTCCTTCAGCAGGGGGCTCAGCTCGCCGGAGGTGGCGTAGGTGGCGTTGGCGGTATGGGGCAGCAGAGTGCCCATGTACGTATGTATCACGCGGTCGGAAGTATTTACGGCGCAGTTGTAGTTCTGATACGCGTTGCGCGGATTGAACATTATGCACTGGTTCATGTCCTCCAGGCGTATCAGCGTTTCCAGCTCCCGGCGCGGGTAACAGTCGGTGCCGTAGGATCTCGCCGTGAGCTTCACGTCCCTGCCGGCGATAAGGTCCTCTATCACGTGCGCTCCGCCGTAATCGAAGCCGCGCGTCTCGCTGAGCTCAGTCGCGCCGATAAAGCAGTCCACCGCGGCTACGCCGGCGTACGCGGGCACGTCGTTGAGCTTTACGCCGGACATGCGCATGAGCGGCTCGCTGTGGCCGAAGTTGAGGAAAGCGCCGGAGGAGCACATGGGGCTGAAGGTGCCGGTGGTGACTACGTCCACGCGCCGCGCGGTATCCTTTACGCCCTGCTCCCGCGCCATTTTGACCACTTCCTCCGCCGTAAGGACTACGGCGCTGCCGGAAGCGATCTTTTCGTTTATCTCGCTTATGGTCTTCACGCAAAAACCCTCCTAACGTGTAACGATAATTGTATAACCGCGAAAAAACTATGTCAATGATTTTCTCGGTTGCGTTTGCCGCCGCGGAGGGTTATACTGATACCGTTATGAAAAAACTGATCTTCCTTCTGAAGCATTTTCGCCTGCGTGAGCTTTTCGTGGAGCCGACGCAGGACGGAGCCGTTCAGTTCTTCCGTTCGGTGTTCGTGGGCGGAGCCGCTTTCCTGACCGATACCGCCGTTCTGATGCTGCTTAAAAGCCTGGGCGTGCACTATCTTCTCGCCGCCGCCGCAGGCTTCATCATAGGGACGGCGCTGAATTATATCCTGACGAGGCATTTCGTTTTCTCGGCTTTGGAGCCGCGGATGAGCAGGCCCTTCGAAATGGCCGTGTTCCTTGCGATAAGCCTCGTCGGCCTGGGGCTGACGGAGCTGCTCGTATGGTTCTTCGCGGGCAGGCTCGGCATCATCGTGCTGCTGTCCAAGACCTTTTCGGCGATGATAGTGTACGTCTGGAATTTCCTGGCAAGGAGATTTATCCTTTACAGACAGCCGGGCGGCTGAGAGGAGGGACGCCGTGGTAGTGGGGCGATTTGCGCCGACGCCCAGCGGACGCATGCATCTGGGCAACATGTTCGCCTTTCTTCTGGCCTGGCTCGGAGCGAAGGCGGCGGGCGGGAGGATACTTCTGCGCATGGAGGACCTCGATACGCTCAGATGCAGCGAGGAATACGCCGATCTGATACGCGGGGACCTGGAATGGCTCGGGCTGGAGTGGGACGCGGAAACGCCGAAGCAGAGCAGCCGGAGCGAAGTATATCAGGCCGCTCTCGACAGCCTCACGGAGCGCGGGCTGACCTTCCCGTGCTGGTGTACCCGCGGGGAACTGAACATCGTGAATGCGCCCCACGCCTCCGACGGACATCCGATATATCCCGGCACCTGCCGCGGTCTGACGGAGCCCAGGCCCGGGAAGGCGGCGTACCGTCTGAAGGTCCCGGACGAGGAGATATCGTTCGTGGACGGCCTCTGCGGAGAGTACCGCGAAAACCTGGCGAGGGAGTGCGGGGATTTCGTATTGAAAAGGGCGGACGGAGTGTTCGTATATCAGCTCGCCGTCACCGTGGACGACGGAGAGACGGGCGTCACCCAGGTGGCGAGAGGACGCGACCTGATCTCCTCCACGCCGCGGCAGCTGTATCTGCAGCGCCTGCTCGGCTATCCCGCGCCGGAATACTATCATCTGCCCATACTGACCGGAGCGGACGGAGAAAAGCTCTCCAAGCGCGACCGGGCGCTGGACATGGGGGCGCTGCGCCGGCGGTACTCGCCCGAAGAGCTTACGGGGCGGCTGGCCTTTGCCGCCGGACTTACCGACAGGGAAGAGGCCGTTTCGCCGCGGGAGCTCATACCCCTCTTTTCCTGGGACAGAGTGACGGGACGGGAAACCGTCGAGTGTATCGAATAAATGAAATGATCAGACTTCCGGGGGCGCGGCCGTATGACCGCGCCCCCGGAATACTTTACAAATGAATTTTTATTCCGCTTTCAGCATGCGTACCGTGTTCGAGGCAACACTGCCGCCGCCGGCGTCGGCAATGACGCAGCGGAACCTGTACGCCATCCTCGCCTCGGTAAACTCGGTCGTGAGCGTGGCCGTCTTATTTCCGGGCAGACCCGAGGCTTTCCAGGTTGTGCCGCCGTCGCCGGAGTACTGCCACTGATAGCTCAG